>CAIWHI010000297.1 GCA_903912435.1 uncultured Bacteroidota bacterium
CCCTCGGGGTTTTGTAGACGGGGTACGTCATATTCTATTATAATACCAACCCTTCGGATTTGTTATTGCATAAGATATTATTTAAAAAATACATTTCATTTGACTCTAAACTATGTTCATTATACTTTTGCCGATTTTTTAGCTAATTTTCACCCAAATTTTATTCAGTATGAAAAAAAATATTGGTCTGTTTTTCGTGACCCTGGCAATTTGCAGCTTGTCTTTCAAGGGCAATAATACCGAAAAGGTAGATATCCATACTGTAGAACTCATTAAGAATGAAGGTTTTAATAATAGCAAGGTATTGGAAACCCTTTTTGAGCTTACAGATGTAAACGGGCCAAGGCTTACTGGCAGTACCGGAATGAAGAATGCTGAGGCATGGGCCAAGGCAAAGCTCACTTCATGGGGCCTGGAGAAGGCAAATATTGAGCAGTGGGGCGGATTTGGCAAGGGCTGGGAGATAAATAAGGCATATGTGGCTATGACTGCGCCTTATTACCAGCAACTAATAGGCGTGCCCAAGGCATGGACTCCCGGCACGAATGGCCCGGTAAATGCTTCTGCGATATTGGTAAGAATAGCCAATACCGATGATATGGCCCAATATGTAGGCAAGCTACGTGGTAAAATAGTGGTGCTACCACCGGCTGATAATAATGTAAAGCCCAATTTCACTGCCGATGCTACCCGATTATCTGAAAAGGAACTCAAAGACCTGGCTTTAGACCCACACAATGACGAGTCGCCCACCAATATCAGCAAAAAAATAGCCATGCCCGGCAAGCCAGCCCCTAATCTGCGTTTGCAAATAGATTCGTTCCTGTATCAGGAAGGAGCATCAGCGGTGTTAAGCGGAGGCAGGGGCACCATGGGTACGGTATTTACATCAAACGGGGCTCCCCGTCGGTGGGATGCAAAACCAGTTACCCCCGAAATGGAAATGGGCAGTGAGTCTATCAACCGTATCGTACGCCTGCTGGATGCCGGTAAAGATGTATCGGTGGAGATGGATACCAAGACGACCTTCTTAATGAATGATAGCACTGAATATAATGTAGTAGCCGAAATTCCGGGTACTGATAAGAATCTGAAAGATGAGTTGGTGATGCTTGGTGGCCATATGGATAGTTGGCATGCATCAACCGGGGCCACCGACAATGGTACTGGTGTAGCCGTAGCCATGGAAGCCGTAAGGATTCTCAAAGCCCTAAACATAAAACCCCGCCGCACCATAAGGATAGCCCTATGGAGTGGGGAAGAACAGGGATTGCTTGGCTCGCGTGGATATGCTAAAAATCATTTTGGCGATCGTGTTACTATGACTTTGAAGCCAGAGCAAAATCAGGTTTCTGCCTATTATAATCTGGATAATGGCGGTGGTAAAATAAGAGGTGTATATATGCAGGGCAATGAGGAGCTAAGGCCGATATTTGAAGCATGGCTGGAGCCATTTGCCGACCTTGGCGCAAGTACCCTCACCATCCGCAATACAGGCAGCACAGACCATATCTCCTTTGATGAACTGGGTATCCCCGGTTTCCAGTTTATACAAGACGGGTTGGAATATGGCACCCGCACCCACCATACCAATATGGATAGTTATGACCGCATTAGTGCCAATGACCTGATGCAGGCTTCCATCATTATGGCAACATTCGTTTATAATACAGCAATGAGGGATGAAAAGCTGCCCCGTAAGCCCCTGCCAAAACCAGTTCCCGGTGGTGGTGGATGGTCGAGGTAGGTTTTTGGGTGGTTTAGTTTATTGGAAATGTAATATTTGGGTGTTGTTCAATGTTTATTGCTAACTTAGACTTGCGCTGCCCCGACGGGGCAGATTACATTCTATCATCATTTTCTACAAAGCCATTGGCCCCGACGGGGC
>CAIWHI010000298.1 GCA_903912435.1 uncultured Bacteroidota bacterium
AGGAACAACCCTAATTTCTTATACTGTAACCAATGCCTGTGGCACGGCAACTGCCACTCAGTTTTTAACTGTTTCCAATCTGCCTACAGTTTCTGCAATAACAGGTCCCGCTGACATTTGCAATAGTACCACTACCCTATTGACCAATGCTACTGCAGGCGGAGCCTGGAGTAGTAACAACACTTCTGTCGCCACTATTGATACATCAGGATTAGTAACCGGCCTATCCTCAGGCACCGCTATTATCAGTTACCTGTTTACCGCAGTATGCGGCAGTGTGGCGGCAACGCTTAATTTAAGGGTTGAAAGCTACCCATTTGCAGGTACCATTACTGGCACCTCATCCATTTGCCATGGTACCAATGTTACTTTCACCGAAAGTATAGTAGGCGGCTTATGGTCAAGTAGTAATATTACCAGGGCAATTGTAAACGATGGTATTGTCACTGGTCTGGATACCGGTAATGTTATTATCTCCTATTCCTTTACCAATAGCTGTGGCAGTATATCAGCTACTAAGGCAATAAACATTATCACATCACCCCATCCGGGCTTCATTTCAGGCACAACCAGTATTTGTTCCAAATCTACCACACAACTTACTGATTTTATTGGTGGAGGTGCTTGGAGTAGCGCAGATTTGGCTATAGCTACCATAGACTCTTCAGGACGTATAATTACCTTCCAGCCCGGAGAAACCGAAATCACTTACAGTGTTGCCAATAGTTGCGGTACCAATGATGCCACCACCACCCTTAATGTTCTCCCACTTCCTTACATAGAAGCAATAAGTGGCACTTCCACCATATTTACCGGCTTTTTTGGTCAGCTAACTAATGCAGTTGGTGGTGGCACATGGATAAGTAAGGATACTACTATAGCTACTATAAATGAAGATGGTGTTCTAATGGGTATAAGCCCCGGAACAACGCTTGTAACATATTCACTTGTAAATAGCTTTGGCTGTATTGCTGATACTACTTTAATGGTTACCGTTAAACTATTCACTGGCTTGGTACCGGGAAATTTTGAAACTAGTTTCAAAATATTCCCCAATCCTACAACAGATGAATTCACCATATCATGGCAAAACCAACCTATTGGTATTGCTAAGCTTAATCTAATTGATGTAACAGGGCGGGTGGTTTTAAAAAATGACTTGATTGTCAATACCCCAAATGGCAAAACCAATCTTAATATAAAGGGGCTGGTATCGGGTGTTTACCTGGTAAAAATTAATTCTCCAAATACTGAATTCAATGCGAAACTTGTTATTGTTGAATAGTATAATTACCTATCAAAATTCAATGGCACCAATCTGGTATTTGGTGCCATTTCTTATATAATTACTAATTAATCCACCATCAGGATAGAAATAATCTAATCCCTAATAATATTTCTTAAATTCCATTAAACCGACACATTAATCCATCGTCTAAGAACGTAAAAATAAAGACAAATAAAACACAAGAGAATAATAACAAAAATTTAGCCAATATAAAATTGCACATAGGCTAATTTAGAGGTCTAAATCAAATAAACAGAATTTTATTACTAAAAACTGATATAAAATAATTACCCTCACAAAGGAAAGTACTATTTTTAGCGTCAAAAAATCAATTAAACAACAATAAACAATGAAAAAGGTCTATTTACAATTTGCATTTTTAATC
>CAIWHI010000299.1 GCA_903912435.1 uncultured Bacteroidota bacterium
GTTAATAGATAGTCCTTAGTTGGGAGTTGATTAAATTATGGCCAACCGATCGGTATTTATAATCAGTTAATCTACTGCTATTTTTTAAGTAATCCTTATTTTAGTAGCCCCGGCATTTATACCGGTGCAAAATGGCTATTAAGAAATAGGCTTGAGCCAAAATTCTGGCGAGAACAAAACGCGATTAAATACTAAAACCAAAAACCCAATCACACCCCCTCCGGAATTACAAGCTCATTTTATCCATTATCCTTTCCAGGTCATCATCATTATAAAACTCTATCACAATACTTCCTTTACCGGTCTTTTTCCTGTCCAGCTTCACCTTGGTCGAAAATAGGGAGGCCATATTATCTTCTATCCTTTTATAGGCAGGAGGTAATTTCACCGGGGCAGGCTTATAGGTAGCAGGTGCTTTTTCAGTCGACATATCCTTTACCAACTGCTCCACCTGCCTTACCGACAATCCCTTTTCCATAGTTTCGCGGAAAACATACAATTGTTGCTCCACATGCTCCAGGCCTATTATAGCCCTCGCATGCCCCATGCTTAGTTTACCATCCCTCACTGCCTTTTGCACATCAGGTGGCAATTTCAGCAACCTCAGGTAATTAGCCACCGTACTGCGCTCCTTATTCATCCGCTCCGATACCTGCTCCTGGGTCATTGCACACTCGTCCATCAACTGCCTGTAACCTATAGCTATTTCAATAGCATTAAGGTCTTCGCGCTGCAAATTCTCCAGCAATGCCATTTCCAGCATTTCCTGGCTATCAGCAGTGCGCACATAAGCAGGTATGTCTTTCAACCCGGCCATCCTCGATGCCCTCAACCTGCGCTCACCCGAAATAAGGTGGTATGAATTATGTCCCGACTTTACAACCGTTACCGGCTGTATTACATCATGCATCTTAATGGATTCAGAAAGCTCCTTAAGCGCTGCCGGGTCGAAATCGCGCCTTGGCTGCTTGGGGTTCACTTCTATCTGCTCCAGCGGGATACGGGCAACCGAATTGTTCTGCTGTCCTGAAACTGCGGGCACACCGGCATTCGGGGTCTGCATATCTTCATCTATAGTATCCAGCAAAGCCCTGATACCCTTACCCAAAGCCGATTTCTTATTTGTCTGCACCGCGCTCATCAGTTTCAAAAATTTTATCCTCGTTCTTAATCTTAGTCATGTTGTTCTTCTGCAATATTTCCTTTGCAAGATTCAGGTAGTTGATAGCACCTGTACTCTCAGCATCATATAGCAGTGCCGGCATCCCGAAGCTTGGTGCCTCACCCAGCCTTGTATTCCTATGTAGTATAGTATTAAATACCATAGTGCCAAAGTGATTCTTTATCTCTTCCACCACCTGGTTACTCAATCTCAACCTGCCATCGTACATAGTCATCAATATACCCTCAATCTTGAGGTTCGAATTGATTCTTGTCTGCACTATCTTAATTGTATTGAGCAACTTACCAAGGCCCTCCAATGCAAAATATTCGCACTGCACAGGTATAGCTACACTGTTGGCTGCTGTTAGGGCATTTACAGTAATCAAACCAAGGGAAGGAGAACAGTCAATAATAATGAAATCATATTTATCAAGTTCCGGTTCCAGGCCCTTGCGCATTACAAACTCCCTGTTTGGTCTGTTAATCAGTTCAATCTCGGCACCTACCAGGTCCAGGTGGCTTGGCAGCAAGCTCAGATTTGGTGTATCAGTTTCCAATACCACCTGCGCTATAGGGGTATCATTCACCATACAATCGTAGAGGCTGAGCTTAATGTTTTTAAGGTCAAAACCATTACCAGTAGTACTGTTGGCCTGTGGGTCAGCATCTACCAGCAATGTTTTATATTCCAGCACAGCCAAACTTGCTGCAAGGTTTATTGCTGTAGTAGTTTTCCCTACCCCACCCTTTTGATTTGCAATCGCTATTACTTTAGCCATATAACCTAACCTCTAAAGAGGCCCATTTTATTACGTGAATTCTTATTTTTTACCCAGGCCTACTCTTTACCTGCCCTGAATACTACTATCAAAGCACACCTATCAATCAATTGGCAATCATTATTGTCATACTATATTCTTCAAATCAATAAATCTGTACTACCGTCTAATATAATCCCTGGTATGTAACGTCGGTTTATCAGTAGCCCCGGCCTTTAGGCCGGGGTAATCATATTACTCAAATTGGCTTTAGCCAAAATTGGTGCGCCACTATCTTATATATATACAGACCAATATATTATGGGCAATACCCCTTCTTACAACATTATAATCTCCCCAATGGCCGGCAATATTAGTTCTTTCCCGGCGGCAGAAAATATTTCTTTTGCTTTACTGTGGTCAATTACAATATAGCCAAAAGTATCGAAGTGAACACCAATCACCTTATTGCACTGGATGAACTCAGCAGCAATGACCGCATCAGCAGCATCCATAGTGAAATTACCCCCAACAGGAAGTATGGCAAAATCAAGCTTGGCATACCTTGGTATCAATTGCATATCCATCATCAGGCAGGTATCGCCACTATAATAGAAATTATGCTCGGCAGTCTGCAATAAAAATCCACCGGGATTGCCACCATAGCTACCATCGGGCAATCCACTACTGTGCCATGCAGGCAGGAAATGGAGTTTACCAAATGGGAAATTAGCCGGCCCGAAATTCATTGGGTGAGCATTTTTCACCCCCTGATTCTTGAGCCATGTAACCACCTCAAAATTAGAGATAACCGTAGCACCAGTTCTTTCGGCTATATAAACCACATCAGCAATATGGTCGGCATGACCATGGCTAACAAGGATATAATCGGCCTCTATTGAGTCAATATCAATATGCTTAGCTTGCTCGTTGGCACTAATAAATGGGTCGAACAGCAATTTTTTACCATCAGTTTCAATAGAAAAACTTGAATGGCCATAAAAAGTAAACTTCATTCAGTAAATTTTTAATGTCAGCAAAATTAGTCAAAATTTCACCCTGCCAACAATAAAAAACAGTATTTAGCCCATAAAACACCTTGTTTTTATACAGTGAATATATAGGGTTATTAACAATAGGGTGTGGAAAAATGAGGCATAATTGAAATGGGCCGTAACCAATTAATATTGGATATAAATTTAGATATGGCAATCTTAGTACTACACCATGGTTGCTATTGACTAAAATATTGCTTCATGAAATAAACTAATCCCCCCTACGCCATTATCGCCTCCTGAGCAAGATTGGTGGACGCCACCACCATATGTATCTTTTCATCAAGGTTTTTAACCGCTTCCTCCATTAGTTCCAGGTATTCATTGGCATTTGAATAATCGTCTTTGATGATATTCATCAAACCCAAAATTGAAGCCACAGGTGACCTGAATTCGTGTGACTGCACAAAGGCTATCCGAGCCAGGGCCTGGTTTTGCTTTTCTATACATGCTAAATGCTTTTGGGTTGTTTCCATGCTCAATTGTAACTCCATAAGGTGCATCGACTGATTGGCGAGTTCCTCCAACAAATGCTGCTTAGCCTTTGAAAATTTATGTGGTTTTACATCCAGAACACACAAAGTACCCAGGGTTTCACCACATGAGGTGGTCAATTGGGCACCCGCATAAAACCTTATTTGAGGCCCGTCAGTTACAATTGGGTTACTACTAAATCGTACATCAAGAAGGGTATTTTCGACAACCAATATATCTTCCTGCTCCAATGCCTTGGTACAGAATGACAATCCCCTGGGCATAGTACATACATCTACCCCCTTCCTTACCTTCATGTAAAGGTCGGTTTTTCCCACAAGGGTTATCATGGCTATGGGCGTCTTAAACATTTCCGCCGCTAACTTTACTATGCCTTGCAAACCTTTATTCAGGTCAAAGTCAAGATTATTATACTTATTAACAGCTCTTAGCCTGCCACTTTCTGAAACTACTATTTGGGTTGACTTGGTTTGA
>CAIWHI010000300.1 GCA_903912435.1 uncultured Bacteroidota bacterium
CATCCTACAGCCCACTATTAGAAAATTGGCGAAATAATGACCCAATAAACAGGCAACTACCAAAACCCACATTCACCGAGGTAAAAAGAAAACATAAAGGACAAAATAATTCAAATTGGGGTGAACGACCTAGAACTTCATAAAACTTAATATTTTTTCAACAATTTAAGGCTAAAATATACCCCAACCCCTTAAAAGTGTACCACACAGTGTACCACAAAATGAAAATGGCATCATAAATCGTTGATTTACAATGCCATTAGCTAATTTCAAGTAGTGCGACTAGGATTCGAACCTAGACAAACAGAGTCAGAGTCTGTGATGCTACCGTTACACCATCGCACTTTCTGTTTCGGGGTGCAACATTACGATGGTTTTTTGAAAAGTCAAAAGATTTTGGCGTTTTTCTATCGTATACCGGGTTTACTAAATGTTAAAATCAGCTTCTACAAGTGTATTCTCCTATCAATTTTTAGCCGTATATTGCACCAAATGGTAAACGTAGGCAAATACAATACGCTTAAAGTAGCAAAAGAGGTAGATTTTGGGATGTACCTTGATGGTGGTGAAGATGAAATTTTATTACCAAAAAGATATAAACCGGATGGGCTTGAAATAGGTGATGAAATATCAGTTTTCATCTATCACGACAATGAAGGCAGGCTAATAGCTACTACCCAGCAGCCTGTAGCTACTGTGGATGAAATTGCTATGATGGAGGTATCAGACGTAAATGCTGGTGGGGCTTTCCTGAAATGGGGCATTATGAAAGATGTGTTTGTCCCCATCTCCCTACAGGAAAAAAGAATGAAGGTGGGTGACAAAAGGTTGGTAAGGTTGTTTATCGATGAAAAAACAGGAAGGGTAACCGGCACTGAAAAGATTGATAAATTCATCAGTAATTACGAATTAACAGTTGCTGAACGTGAATTAGTAGACCTTGTGGTTTTTCAAAAAACTGATATCGGTTATAAGGTGATTATTAATAGCAAGCATATGGGCTTGCTGCACTTCAATGAAGTGTTCAAAGACCTGGAAACCGGCGAAAAACTAAAAGGATTCATCAAACATATCAGGCCAGACAATAAAATCGATGTTTCACCTGGTGCTATTGGCTATTCCAAAATACCTGATGAGGAATCGAGGATTCTGCAACTGCTCAGGAACAATGATAACTATCTACCCTATAACGACAAATCTGATGCTGACGCTATTCATACCTATTTTGGCATGAGCAAAAAGACATTTAAGATGACATTGGGCGGATTGTATAAAAAAAGACTCATTTCATTCACCCAAACAGGCACAAAACTAGAGGAGTAGGTTTATTAACAATCAACCTATACTATTCCCGTTTCTGATCTCACTTAATCCCAATTCCACTCCATCTGTCCATGGTACAGATGTTCAATAGTATTTTTGTCAATCAACACAGACAAGCGACCATCCAAATTCACTGACAGTATAGTTGTCGCCACAATTTGGTCACCATCCCTAAATAATTGTTGCATATCCTTTTTATAAAGTAGGTTATTATATAGGGTCAATTTCTGCTCACCAGAAAGTGTATTCCATTTTACCGACAATATTTCTGAAACCAGCTCATTCCGCAATTGGGCTACCTCCAGTGTTTTTCCAGAACTCATTTTTATTGAGGTCCCATTAACCAATTCCGGTGATAATACAACTTGCAAAACATTGATACCTATGCCAATAACGCAGTGAGTCCATCTGCTGCCCCTCAATATATTCTCAATAAGTATTCCTCCTGCCTTTTTGTCATTGATGATTATATCGTTTGGCCACTTAATTTTAACAATAGTATCAGGGCATTCTTTTTGCAAAACATTAGCAATAGACACCGCCACAGATGCATTAAATGCAAATTGCTCAGATATATCTACATTAGGAGTAACAATAATACTCATCAACAGGCTCTGACCGGGTTCATCCACCCACACCTTACCCCTTTGCCCTTTTCCCATCAATTGGCTTTGAGCTACAATTGTCAGTCCGTGCTGTGCTTTATTGGCATCTATAAGTTGCATGGCATAGTTATTGGTACTATCTATGCATTCGAGTTCTATTATTGGAAAATCTGACAATAACATGTGGTTAAGTGCAAAAAGAATTCTAATTTTGATAAATTAAGTGACAATTACCAAACAAAAATAAGATTAAATAATTTGGAGCAAACAGTAACTGCGGCGAAAGAAATAATAAAGACGGCACCCCGCCTTTCAAAGAACAGTAAGCTTTTTAAAAGCATTATTTCCGCCATTCAAGATAAAAAAGGAGAAAAGATTGTTTCACTTGACCTGAAAAAAATAGACGAAGCTGTTGCCGACTACTTTATTTTATGTGAAGCGCGTTCTAATATTCAGATAAAAGCAATTGCCCAATCTATAGAACAAAAGATTGAAGAAGAATGTGGCGAAAGACCTTTCCATATTGAATTTGGTGATACCTGGACTTTGGTTGACTATGTGAATATTGTGGTTCATGTGTTCAAAGAAGAGCAAAGGGAATTTTATAATCTGGAAGGATTATGGGAGGATGCACCAAAAAGTAATTACTGATTTTAAATAAGCATAACATTAGTCTGAAATTCACTGTCTAAATATTTTGCCCAGACATTAAATTATGATTAATAAATCACTTTCAAATTTGCATTAATATTACCAAATACTAACAACCAATTAATGGAAGATAATTCACAGAAACCTGGGCCAAGACCTGGTAATGATAACACTAACAATCAACGCAAAGGACCTAAATTCAATATCTATTGGATTTATGGTCTTATTCTTGTTGCTATTTTAGGTGCACAATTGATAGGTGGTGGTAGCTTCGGTGCTGCTACAGCCGACCATAGTTTTCAGGAATTCAAAGAAAACCTCGATAAGGGTTTTGTAACCAAACTGGTAGTTATCAATAACGATCATGTTGAGGTTTACCTTAAACCAGGTTCAGTACCAGTTCAGACAACTAACAAATACTCTCCTTACAATAGTACTAATCCTGAAAAGACTCCTGCATTTACTTTTAAAATAGGTACTGTTGAGCAGTTTGCAGATGACCTTAAGGAAGCAGAAAAAAACATAGCTGATGACAAAAAAGTACCCGTACTATATGATCAGCAGGGCGATTTGATACATATACTATTGTCTACTTTCTTGTTGCCAATATTGATTATTGTGGCTATGTGGTTCCTGATATTCCGTAAGATGGGTTCAGGGGGTGGTGCCGGTGGGGCTGGTGGCATTTTCAATATCGGCAAGTCAAAAGCCCAGTTGTTCGAAAAAGGCACACGTGTAAACATTACCTTCAACGATGTTGCAGGTCTTGATGAAGCTAAGGTTGAGGTGATGGAAATTGTGGATTTCCTGAAAAACCCTAAAAAATATACTGCCCTGGGTGGAAAGATACCTAAAGGAGCATTGCTGGTAGGCCCTCCTGGCACTGGAAAAACATTATTGGCAAAGGCTATGGCTGGTGAGGCGCAGGTTCCATTCTTCTCTATGTCTGGTTCCGATTTCGTTGAGCTTTTTGTAGGTGTGGGTGCAAGCCGTGTCAGGGATTTGTTTAAACAAGCCCGTGAAAAAGCACCATGTATCGTTTTTATTGATGAAATTGACGCAATCGGCCGTGCACGTGGTAAGAATGTGGTAATGAGCAATGACGAGCGTGAAAACACCTTAAACCAATTATTGGTTGAAATGGATGGTTTCAGTGGTGATAGTGGCATTATAGTATTAGCTGCTACCAACAGGCCTGATGTACTCGATACTGCCCTACTCCGCCCAGGTCGTTTCGATAGGCAGATATCTATTGATATTCCAGATGTTAAGGGCCGTGAGAAAATTTTTGATGTGCATTTAAAGCCTATCAAAAAATCAACAGACCTTAATATC
>CAIWHI010000301.1 GCA_903912435.1 uncultured Bacteroidota bacterium
AATTGTGCATTATTATTTGGTATATACCCTATAGGCAAAGTACCCATCAACGAAAATAACGCTCCAGGAGAAGCTGAAAAGTTTTGGGCATTGTTGGCAAAAAGTACTCCTCTAATCTGCAACGTATTGGCAGTAAAATCCTTCTTGTAAAATATTGTACCGGTAACACCTCCATCAGCAGGAGCGGTATTTACTATAATTTGATGCCATATTTGCTCCCTATTACTAATACCAAATCCCTTACCAAATGGCACCATATCACTATAAAGAAAATGAGTGCTATCTGTTGGTGTTGTATTTACCAATAAAGTCAATACCCCAGTTTTATCAAGTACCACACCAGGCGTACTCCCATCATTAAAAGTCAGGGTATCGGTTGAGGTAGATACCACAATATATACTGTATAACCCAACATTATTACCCCTAATGCCCCTCCGGGAAATCTAACCATTTCACCATTATAAAAAAACCATCCTGGGCTAATATATGTAGTTCCACCGGTTACTGTTTGTATCATCCCACTTATAATAACTGGTGCAGTACTATTACTACCCATAACACCAAGCGCCTTAATGCTTTCTGTATATGCCTGTTGCAAATAATCCAGTTGGTTTTGGGTCAGTGGAAATCCTCCTGGTTTTGTAAAATCAATAGCCTTCATAATATTTGTTTAAAATGTTTCAACAGAATAATTTGACCTTCCTGCAAGCCGGTATAAATCTACCAATGCCCTAAGCCTTGTCATATTGAAAGTTATGGCCGATGGTACTTTCACAATAAATCCAATTCCCATAATTGCAGTTTCATCATCAGTATACAATACTTCCGGGTCTGGGTAGCTAGTAGCACCTGTCTCGCTAATCAACCCTAGCCACACAGGTTTTTCTTCTGGTTGTAAATAGCAATACAATGGATCTTTAAACGGCCCATCGTCTATATATATCCGTCTGGTTATGGTATCGAATGTATCATTCAATGCTGCCTCTAGGTATACTACCTGACTATTGTGGGCCAATCTGTATAGATTCCCTGTTCTGTTGGCCTTAAACAAAATCGCCAACCATTTTACTGGTGTTATCAGGCACCTCAGCCAGGCAAATTGAACAACCTTTCTTAACCTCACCGGCAATGCATACCACGCTACATTTTCATAGTTCACATCAAACAAGCCCATATCATTTGTTTATTTTTCAAAATATACCCACAAAATTTTCCACCCTTTTTCTTAAGAAAAGTGTTTTAACTTTTAATCTTTCACTTTTACCTTAAAAAGTATGTTTTAACTTTTACCCTTTAACTTTTACCTTAAGAATTGCGTTTTACTTTTAACCTTCACTTTTTACCTTAAATAACCCCGTGCGCTACATAATTGACATTCGCATCAAAATACGCTTCATCCAAAACCAAATACCCTGCATCAGGAATATATTCCACGTAAATTGGCATATAGGCAGTTGAGCCATAATTAGCTTGTGCATTCACAACCTGAACAATCCGCACCCCTTCCACAGCTTGCAAAGCATCTGTCAAAAAATTGAGTATAAACAATCCATTAAAAGGCAGGCTATCCAAAAATGTGTTGATAGCGGTTTTAACAGGAGTTGGATCAGTACCATCTATTCTCGCACCACTATCATCTATTACCAGCGGGTCATAATAAATATTCATGGCCAAATGTAAATTATCGGCATTCCCGCTTGTTACCTGAAGCCGTACCCCTGCATCTTTTATCCGGTTCATATAGGCTGCCAGTGAAGTAAGTTGCCCACCCGAAAGTGGTGCCAATACACCCCCTATTAATTGTGCAGTTTTAATCCTTACCAGGCTACTCAATTCTACAGCAGCAGCATAGGCCACAATCAGTATACTAGGGTCTACCGGTGGCACAATTGCATATACATCACTATCTGCAGGTAATACCATACCATACTGAAATGCCTTGGCTTTACTAACATACCATTGCAGAGTATGAGGTTTTTGATTCGCTATTATAGCATTTACTTCTGTTTTGTGTGCATCAAACAAAGTCTCAAGTGTCCATTGGCATACTGCTATTATATAGGTCCATAACAACCAGATGGCAACGTTGCTGGTACTATTGAGCGATGATGATCCACTTGCACCAATTATTGCATCAGCATTTTTTGCATCAATAATACTCTTCTGAATTTGGGCAATTGTCCGGGCCATAAAATAAATATTTATTAATATTGATTGTATAAATTGTAGGATGCGAATTCTTACTATATTAATAACGTATGATTAATACACCTCGACCGCTATACTGAATATGCTTTTTGATGGATACGTTAATGGAATAACTGATAAGGTATAGGTTACCTCCACGCCGAAATGATATTTTCCCGCTCTTAATCTTATATATGTCAGATCCGGGTTGGTGGGATCCAACGGGTCTGGTGTGCCTCCAATGGCATCATATAACCACACCATATTTTGGATTATTCCTGAACTTGCACCCATACTACTTCTTACTAAAAGTAGGGTTGCATATTCTCCATCGGTACTAATAAATTCTACTGTTAAATCCCCAATCCAATAATTATATATATCTGCCTCAGTACTCTGCATTATTATTACCGGAGCGCAAATTGCCTTATTACCCATTATATCTTTGAAGGTTACAGAGTTTATAGTATGCCCTGCATTCCAAATAACCAAATAATCAGCCAAACTATAGGGTATATTGGGTATATCCACCTCTCTGCTGCTCATAGTTGCAGGTGGGGTAACAAAAATTGATGGTGGCAGAGAAGCCAAAATCTGACCTATATACTCATACTTAAAGTAATTCGCACCCCCATTAACTGCATCAATCAGATATTCATGCAATAACGGATAGCTATTAACAAAGGTAGTTTCAGCTACTAGTTTATAATCATACCTCCCTATAACTGCTGGGGTAGCTGTTCCTCCATTATATACTGCATTCAGATAAGGTGCAAGTACTACGCGACATCCACTTACCGCAATTACGTTTATTGTGAAATTTACTGTCGTACCAATTCCACAATCTGCTATTACCGTATAATTTACATCCGCACTTCCGGCACCTACTCCTGTTACTACGCCAAAAACATTTATTGAAAATATTGATGTATCGCTGCTGCCCCAAATACCACCTGGCGTTGTATTAATCATTGTAATTGTTTCCCCTACATATACACTTGTTGGTCCTGATATTGTCCCAACTATTGGTGCATAACATGGTGGAGCTGCATTTAGAGTACCGATAACTACCCCGTTTTTACTTTGGTAGTTGAGTACACCAATATTGGTAAAATTACTTTCAGGTACATAATAAGTCCGCCCCACCAAGGGCACATCACTCAAAGCCACATTATTGAGATTACAAAAATCCATTCCCGACTCTAGTGTCCCATTGCCCATTATTACCAGATCCAACATACTTTGATTCGGTAGGGCTATTAGTCTATATACCATCACATCTTCCTTTTCTCTTGTTATTTAATATAGGTCGCATCACTATTCACAATTCCGCTTTGCGATAACACAACTGTCTGCACATCCATCCCATCCCTTGTGAACTCAATACTTATCGCCCTCATTAACTCCTGGTAATTTTCATCATTCATATAATCAAAAGCACCTACCCCAATAGTCGGATTTTGCTTAAAATCACCCTTATTATTTAATATTAGTTGCCTTTGGTGCTGGGCTGTACTTTCCACACAAATAAAATCACCACCTACCACATTCAGGTCCTCACCGGCATCCAAACCTATATCTATCATTTCCTTTGCCATAACCAATCTGATTAATCGTTAAAATTTACGCTATACTAAGCACTTAGCAAATTCCCCAACCTCGTAAGCAGGCTATTAAAAGTCGCCACATTTACCGGCACCGAACTTGGCCCGCTTGATGTTCCAACTGTCAATAAGGTAATAGCAGTTATTAAGTCATTTAATAGTTGGTAAAGCCCCTCCCCTGCTGTATTCATTTTAAATGAACTGCTACCAATTTCAAATACCACACTACCATTTTCTATTTTCACTTGGTCACAATCCATTTCGTAAGTCACAGACCCAATCTTTATTATCGCTTTGGTTAGCTCACTTGCCCGTATTAAACTCCATTCTCCAGGTCCATCTACCGTCCCAATTACAATATCGCTGCCCTCCTTTGGTATCAATACAAGACCATTACTAATTCCGGTACATACATTTAGCGTAACCCCTTCTATAGGGTCACTGCCCTCACTTGTTTCCACACTTATGGTCAGGTTGCTGGTATCAATACTCCCTTGTTTTACCTTGCCACTTATTATTTCATAAGGTTTATTAGTCAGTTCACGTATTCCGTCACATATTTTTACTCCATTTTTGGTCATAATGAATTGTCTTTAGCAAATCCAAACTTTGGTCCCAATTCCACTTTTCTCCTCGCACCCTTTATCCCAAATTGCACCTCAGTACTTTCCACCAGGTAAGTCCCATCCCTTTCCGGAAACTGCTTATCACTAATAGTCACACTATTCCCTGGTTGAACATAGGGTTGTAGAAATCCTGTTATATACCCCTCATATCCTGTATAACTTTCCTTAAGTGATTTCTCGTTAGCCAGGATTTTCAACGAATGGGCATCCTTTACCTGGTTGAGTAGCTTATTCCGCACCCTTACATAACCCTTTATGCTATTTGATGATTGCGTAAGCCTTGATCCATTCGCTAATTTCTTTGAATATATTACCAATACTGGATTCAATTCGCTATTATGCACCAATAATGAAGTATCACTAAGCGCATTAAAACCCGGCCTAATACTTATTTCTCTATTTCCATCCATGCCGTTAAAAGGGTCAATCCCATTAGCATAGCCCGTCAATACCCGTCCACACCACAGAGTATCAGGAGTAATGAAAAAGCAACTAAGAGTACCATCGGTATACTTTGTAATCTTATTCAAAACATCCAATCCGCTATTGGATTGAAGCGATACCTTATTAAAGTTTATTTCATCAGGACACACCACATGAATCACCTCCTCCTGTTCCAAATCTGAAACAGCTTTGTTAAGAAGGTCTATCAGAGGGCAACTAGGATAAAATCCTTGCACACGGTTTCGCTTCATCAACCATCCATATCCCTCACACTCTACTTCCATCGGCATATCCAGATTTCTACGCCTCACAAATCCCTTAAATTCCGTCTGCAACTCTCCGTTATACCCTAACTTTATAATAACCTTATCGCCTTCATTAAATAAACTCCCAGTCAGCACATTTTCTGGTTTAGCTTTTCCATTTTTAATAATTCTTGCAATTGAGGGTATTTTAATCAATGCAGTGTCCGAAATACTATGCATGCTCCTTTTGATAATTACTTCGTTCACCCCGCTAAACCTAAAATCACCAATAGTAATGTCGCTGTTCAAAACAAAAAGTGCCATAAGGTTTTATATTTAGTTAATATATAATAAATTAAATGGTTCATCACTGATTAGATGAATTTCATAGGGTCTTACGTTTTTTACCCCCTGTATACTCGGAAACTTCAAATCACTGATTACCACTTCATCGCTCCCATTTCGTTCAGGTCTTACCAGAAAAATATCAGTAATAGGGCATTGTATGGATATGGGAGTATTTTGCTCATAAATAGTCCTCAATAGCGTTACATCACTTTCAGGAAACTCATTGGGTTTACCTATTATAAACCCCTTTACTGTAATTTCGTAGTCCTGTATATTTATTAGCTCTTTTACAGTACCCCTTCGTTCAGTTAATGCAGTCTCAATTATAGTCTTCCTACTGCTTATTGACACCACAGGATAAGGTAAATTCCACTTTTTATAAGCTCCTGTATTTGCCAATCCTTTCTCCTGATAGGTAATCGTAACAGGCATATAATACTCAGTCCCCAATTCATCTTTTGTATAATAAGGCGAACCATTTGCCCCCTGCTCTATTCTTTGCCCTGCTTGCCCACCTACATATTCCGAAAAATCTGGTTGGAATGCCTGGGTCTTATATCCAAATGTTTGCTCAAATAGGGCTTCAAGATTAAATGCTATATCAGCCATGGCTTTATTGTATTGCGTTTGCGTTACTTAATATTTCTATTAATACCTCTTCAACCTTCTCTTTGAAATCCACCAAACCCTCTTTCGCATTCGATGTATGTATGCTGAAGTTCTCTATCATCGCCCTGTTAAGGTTTATCTGTATAGTCCTGCCTCTTTCTGCTTGGGCAGGCTGCTTGCTTAATTGCCGTCCAGGTTTTATTACTTTGTAATCAAATCCTTCAGGATTCTGCCTCGCATTTACTGTAGTCAATGTATTACTACTACCAAAAAGTGCATTTTCGTATCGTTTCGGATAGGAATTAATGAGTTTGGGATACCCATATTTCCTCCCATCGTACAAGCTTCCACTAAAAAATGCATCTTCCAAATTGTCGGGATTATTTGCTCCAGGTATCATTTGTTGGCTAAGCAAACTTGGATAAATAGCCTTATCCTGTAACGACAATTGTTTATCTATTGATAGTACCTCATTAGTATTCACCCCCCATTTCATTTTTGAATCCCAATCCTCAAATGAAAATTTATCTTGGTTTTCAGATTGGTCACTCACATCACCTAATGACTTGTTGTTCCTTTTCAGTTTAGGGTGAGGGATTTTTAATTTCGATAAATGTTCTTCAATGAATTTGCCTAACTTTAATAACCCCAACCCCAATAGCGAGCCTTGTATACCCATTGGCGATAATGCGCCTATAATTTTTGCATTCCTATTAAGGTTATTATCTTTTGATTGCAAATCATGGGTTAAATTTAGCTTGGTACTTGCCTTTTTCAACCCACCATAGTCCTGCAAATTTCCCCATGCATCTTCGTTCATCCGTTTAATGTCAAATAACATATGCCACCCATATTCACCAATATAATTATGACCGTATAGCCTACCGCCTACATCTTTATTAAATTTCAGAGCATCTCCAAGATTCTGGGTTGGCTGATCTTTTTTTGAACCAAGTAACGTAGTCCATTCAGAATTCGTTTTCCTAAATGCAGATAGAATTTCACCTTTCAAAATATTTGAGAGTGCTCCACGCCTATCAAGTAGAAATAATGCACCCAAATCTTGGTTTTGCTTACTAAAATCTGTAAAATTGAAATAGGAAACTATCTCCTTCAATGTTCTATGCTTCTTCGTATTCAGAAATTGATAAGCTCCTACCGCCGATGAAGTACGTTTATGCTTATTGCCTTTCGTCCACGCTTTCCCAAATTCTGGCAGATTATTTAAAGTACTCAATAAACCACCACCAAAATGCGTATAGTATCCCTTCGCCCCAAGTGTTCCTTCGCCTCTGCGTATGGTCATCAAATAGGCTTGGACATTCGCATTGTGCAATAATTCCAAATAATATGATTTGCTATGTTTGGGCATTTGTTTTTTTTGATAGGATTTATTAATTTTATTTAATCTTCTTTCCAAGCCAAACGTCCATGAAAAATTCACTTCTAATATTGTTAAGCATAATATTATGCTTTTCAATGTGTTCAACTGATTACGAAAAGCAATCACCCTCAAAGACGATTTCAACTGCTAAGGATTCTGTAACTACGTCTATAAGAAGTTTAGTTAAAGAACAACCATCAAAAACCAAATCAAAATAGCTCACCTGCTCATATAAGTTTTATAGCCCTTCTCAAAGAAATCCATTTATGGGTACTTGGAGCGTTAATGTCATTGATGATGGCGATGATTTTATGGCTTATGAAAACATAAGTATTGACTTGGATACATTCGATTTTTGTGTTCAGGATAATCAATTGTAGCTTTTGTGCAAAAATGTATATTATCACGACTCATTATACATACATGTCATTGAGACAGACCAGGGTAGAAGATTTCTGGGTCCAAAGTACTATCCTCCTAAACCAGGCAGCCTTTTCGATATCTGTTATATTCATGATTCTGCACTTTGTGTTATTTACACTAACAGATTATTCAATAAACACAAGCATGACCTCGAATTAAAAGACACTTTGTATAAAAATTCCGATAAAGGAATACCCAGTTATAGCTATGAATATTCAGATAGCAATTGATGATGACTTTCAATATTGAATAACTTTCCGCAGCAGGAACTGTCAATATTTATCCATTTCAGGTTATCCCAAATGTTCTTTAAGTATGCAGAAGTCAATGGACGCCCTGAAAGGGCACCATATACTAGCCCAGGGCATCGCCCTGGGTAGCTTAATGGGCGGAAATGGTTAGCCCTGCAAAGGTGACATATAATTGCAATTGGTCAATAATGTAGGACAAAATAAATTCGCAAAACCGCCCACTCAATTAAACTCCCCTACTCCCTATTCTTCAATAAATACTGCAAATGGGCTATCTTTTGTGCAAATGCCTCATCACTCAATATTTGGTGGTCAAGGCCCGGTAAATAATATTCAAGCATTGTTTCTAGGTATCCTAAGGAATCATGTGCCGGCCCCCCACAAGATTCCTCTATAAGTTTACCAGCTTAGCCTTTTTGCCGTCCAGCTTCACTTTTATTTCCTGGCTCACACCTATAAACATTTGGTCATCCTTAAGCACCTCCTCACTACCACCTATAAAGGTAAGGTTGGCTAGTTCTTCAAATAGGTCAAGGGCCTTGTCCCTGTCAGCCTTGCTCATGGCACAGTTTATTTCTGTCCTTCCTGGGTTTTTAAAGTACCCTACATGGCCATCCACTTCCACGGCATAGATACCATTCTTATGCTTGGCTTTCCACTCCTTTATTTGTGCCTCACTGGCACTTCCTGTCAAAATCAGTTCTTTCATAAAATAATTATTGGTTTTTTTTACTAACAATAGCCTATCTCACAAATGTGGATTAAATAAAGTCACCCAAGGGCGATGCGTTTCTTCATTTACGCAATGAGCAATATTTGCGAATTTTACCAACGAATTTCCATTTCACCATAACAAACTGCTTTGCAGTATTGCATTTTTAGTCTCGTTGGCGCCATTGGTGCCAACGGCTTTATAGCAATTTATACGAGGAGG
>CAIWHI010000302.1 GCA_903912435.1 uncultured Bacteroidota bacterium
CTTTATAATTGCTATTGTCGTCTTTATTATCCAGTTATTTTTCTCCAAATTTTGGTTTACCCATTTCAACTATGGCATAATAGAGTGGTTGTTGCGTGCTGGCACATTGTGGGAATTTAAACCATTAAGAAAAAAAGTATAGTATTTACATCGTCCCCCTATTGTTTCAAAAACACCTTGTTTATTCTGTTCCCTTCCATATCTGTTATTCGTAACAAATATGTACCTGTTGGTAAATGATTTGTATAAGTAGTTTGTTTGGATTTTATGAGAGTCCCCTTCATTACCTGCTCACCAATAGTATTGGTAATTATAAACGTGGAGTTGGGTTTGGCATTTTCTATCACCATTTCGTTTTCAATGGGGTTAGGGTAAACTAAGATATTTTGGGCATTCTGACTTAATAAAGAATTGCTAGTGGTAACATATGTGCAGGAGCTCGTGTCATCCAGTTTCATACGTACTAAAAACGCGCCTTGATTGGAATTTACCGTTGTTTGATTAATACCGCCGGCAGCCAATATTCTATTGCCGCACACCATTTTTACATCATTCAGAAATGTACCAGATTGCCAGTGAGTATAAACACCATAATTAAATGTATCATACCCATATCCATTAAATGACATATCGAAACTTCCATTTTCGTTCAGCCTTCCCAAAAATGCACAAGCACTATAACCATTTAGCCCAAAGCCCGCAAACACAATTTTATTGTCTTGTTGCAAATCAAAGGATGTGAAATTGGCACTTTCATAACCCGGTATTATTATTGTATCATATCCGTAGGGTAAAATAGTAGAGTCAATACTGCCATTAGGATTCATATAGGTAAGTGTGCCGTATCCTCCTTGCACTCCCAAAATTGCGTATTTGCCATCGGTTCTTTGTTTTATGCCTATTGTACTGTTACTAGAGCCATAAATAAGATTTACTACTCCACTATCGCCAAATGAGTAATCTCTGATACCTACAGAATCAATTCTTACCACTTGCACATTAGGATGGTAACCTGGAATGAATGGCAAACCCGAACCAACTGCAATAACATTTCCTGAGTTGTCTACATGAAAATCTACCGGATTATTTCCAAACATATTAGAATAAACACCCGACATAGTACATATACCATCTGTACCATAACTTGGGTCTAAAGTGCCATCGCTGTTGAAACGCATAACAAAAGGATATGTTGTAACACTACTTCCTTGTCCAAATCCCAAAACTAAAAATTTACCATCCAGTAAAAGTTTAACCTTAGATAGCTTTGAATACGTAAGATTTACAGGATAAGATGTAAGAATATCCTGAGACTGCAACAGACCACAATGACCAAATGTGCTATCTACAGTGCCATCACCTTTGAATCTGAAAATATCCATATTCTTCGAACCGCAAATACCCCCATAACAATATGTTGCATAACCTACACCTAGCAACTTACCATCGGGTTGCACTACCACATCGTTTACAACATTATCTACAGGTGTATTGACTACACAAATTCCAATTACCATAAGAGACCTGCCAGATGGACCAAAAGAAGAATCTATGAAACCATTTGCTTCATACCTGCTTAATACTATGCCAACATGTTCATTTATTCCATTCACTATTTTCCCATCTGGTTGCATAGCAAAACAGTTTACTTGGGGCCATGAAGCACCGGCAGAATAACCTATATGACTAAAGGTACTATCAAAAATTTGTGCTTGCAAACTTATACTGCAAAGTAATAATACTGATATA
>CAIWHI010000303.1 GCA_903912435.1 uncultured Bacteroidota bacterium
AAACAAATATATTTTACACTTATTCCATTGTAAATTTACAGCGTTTGGCGCCCGCCGCGGCGGGCTCAATATGTCAGCCCAGGGTGGCTATGATAGCTATATTGTTAAGCCCTGCAAGGGCGAAATACTATTATATGAGGTGTCAATTATAGGATAAAATAAATTTGGAGTTCCATAAAACCCTTAACTTAATGACATTGCCAAGAGGGGTTCAATGTGAAAATACAAGAAATATAACCTTGGTAAACCCTTATTCAATACACTCCCCCCTACTCCACCACCATCTTCATCACCTCAATACCCCATTCCGTACTTACCTTAACCACATACAAGCCTGGAGCATATTGCTGGGTATTAATAGGTAGCATATTTTCACCCGCTTTAGTGGCATAACTTGATTGATAGACTATACGCCCACTAATATCAGAAATAGAAAGAGTAGCCTCGCCTGATGAGGCAGAATAAAGATTAAGTGTGGTATTTCCCGAAGATGGATTTGGAACTATACTTATGTCGTGCTTTTCAGGCACTGTCTCAGTAGCCAGGAAGGTGGTGCTATCGGTAAACTGTAGGTCATCAACCCACAGGAAACTGGTAGCCATCGGTGACACCCCGCTTGAGGAGAGTACAATCATAGCCGTATCTGAAGTGCCAGGCATGTTGTAAAGAATGGGTATGAAAAATTTTGTCCATGACATGGCCATATCGCCCCGCTTACGGCCTGAAAACGTGTGGGTTAGTGTATCACGTTTCCCTGCAATCGTGTTCCATTTAGTGAGGATAATATCAATAAAACCAACATCAGCTCCAGGTGTCATAAATTGCCATTTACCTGCAAACACCTCTGGGCGACCGGCATAAGGAAATCCTAATACTGGATAATGGGTAACAGGATCAAGCTTTCCACAAACAGCAAAGCCGGGTACTACACCCATACCGGGTACAACCCTTGATATAATATCTAAAAAATATTTACCCTTTGAACCCGGTGAGTCTATGAAACAGGTTACTACCCCTGTGCTATCGGTCATACTATTGAGATTATCCCATCCCACCGGCCTCAGGTGGCCTCCTGTAGTATCCCAGTCTTCGAAACTACTATTGGGTATCTGAGCATTGAGTGTGGAACCACAAAGTATTAGGCAGAGGAATAGAATCAGGTTTTTCATTTTGAAGCTAAATTATTGATACAAAAATACGGGTTTAGTGGTTATGGCACTATGATTTAATCTAAAGGAAAAATTATTGCATATAACCTACAGAAAAGTGATACCTTTAGGTGAAAAAAAAAATCCATACCTGACTTTTATGAAAAAGATACTCTATTTAATCATCCTGCTTCTGGTGTTTCATCAAACAGAAGCACAAACTTTTGCAGTTCTTCACGATACCGACAATTATGCCCTATGTGGCTATACCAGCTTTACTGTAACAACTACAGCCGTCACCACCGGTCTGAAAGTAATAGCAGACTATGGTGATGGTTTTAGAGATACATCCAATGTAACATCGATATGGGGCGGAGGTGCTGCTAGCGGCCATGTATATGCCTTATCAGGTGCATATACGGTTAAATTAACGCTTCTTTCAGGCAGTTTGCCCCTTGATTCCCTGATTTATACTGCACATGCCCTTGTGTGTAAGACTTTAGAGCTATATGGGTACAAGGATATAAATTCGAATTGCCTAATGGAATATAGTGAACCATTTATACAGACACCGGCCAAGGTAGAGATAGATTCGGCAGGTGTCCCGGTAGATACAATTTCTTTTATTGGGCATCTATTTTACACCTCCTATGCGCCTCCCGGAACTGTTTATGCTTTCAGGTCCATATCTCCCCCTACCGACATGGTACTCACCTGCCCTGTAGCAGGAGTAATTTACGACACAATATTGTCTACATCTCATGATTATAGTAAGGGCTTTGCATATCAGTGTAGTGGCAGCACCAACTTCGACCTTGCTGTTAGGTCTACAATTCATGCCAATCATTTTTTAAAAACCCAAATCTATGCATGGAACAATTATTGTACCCCTGAGGCGGCGACACTTACCATGACATTCAATACGCATTATGTATATTCAGTAGCACCTACTCCTGCCCCTACTTCGGTAGTTGGTAATGTAATTACCTGGAATTTTGCAGCACTAACAAACACAAATCAGCAATATATAGATTTGTGGCTATATCCTACCACTGCTTTGGTAAATGGTGAGGTTATCAG
>CAIWHI010000304.1 GCA_903912435.1 uncultured Bacteroidota bacterium
ATTGAAGCCATACCAGCCAAACCAAAGAAGACCAGTGCCTATTGCAATCAATGGAATGCTATTGGGAGGTGATTCCCTGTCGCGGCGTTTACCAACATAGATAACAGAGGCAAGTGCTGCAAAACCAGCGGTAGCATGTACCACAATGCCACCTGCGAAGTCGCGCACACCCCACTGTGCCAACAAACCACCACCCCATACCATGTGGGCGAATGGATAATAAACCAATACCTGCCACAACACCAGGAATACCAGATAAGACTTAAACGTAATCCTATTGATGAAGGCACCGGTTATCAGTGCCGGGGTGATGATAGCGAACATCATCTGGTAGGCAAAGAACACAAACTCTGGCATTTTAGGGTTGCCGGGGAAAGGTGTATCTAACCTTACCCCATGCATGAAGCACTTATTGAGGTCGCCGATGATGCCACCCATGGCATTACCACTGAAACACAGGGAATAACCACAGACATACCACAGGATAGTGGTAATACCCATAGATACGAAACTCTGGATCATGATACCCAGAATATTACGCTTACCCGCAAGGCCACCATAGAAGAATGCGAGGCCGGGCGTCATTAACATTACAAGACTGGTGGCAAGGAGCATGAAGCCCGTGGAGCCGGTGTCGAAATTTGCCATAGAAAATTAAAAGTTAAAAGTTAAAAAAACGCAATGGAACTACTTAAACTAACTTTAATTTAAAAGTTAAAAAAACGAAATGGAACGACTTAAACTTGCTTTAATCTAAAAACTAATTCTCCTTCACAATTTCTACCTGCCGAATTGGTTAACTACTCCCCTTTTTTGGTGAGTACGTTTTTAATCAAATCAAATGTTACCCCTGCATTAATCATAAACTCATAGCGTGCATTGTAGGCATTTCCATCATAAAAGAATATATACTGATCTTGCTGCATCTGCAAATCCCGGCCCTCAATTCTTATATATGATTCGGGAGTAGGTTTGTATTCTACACCTAATGTATAACCAGTTAATTTATACCCGGTCAAATTAGCTTTCTCATCATAAAATGAGCCGCTCATATAACCCTCAGGGTCTGAAAACGCTTCAACACGTGCATAAATGCCACACTTGCTGGTACCCTGGTATTTTATAGTAGCTAATGCACTATACATGGCAGCGGTTTTGCTATGTGTGGCAGCATCAGAGTTTTGTTGTGTGCAATAGTCTGCACCTACCTGTAGTTTCCACTTTTTCTTAGTGTAGTTATAAAATACATTATTATGTATCCTCAGGTGCTTTTTCATATCTCCGGGCACACTTTCATCGCCATAATAACCGGTATATCCTATGCCGCTATTATCACCTGTGGCATAGGTTACACCAAGACCAACAGATTTGGTATTGTTGTTTTCAACAAAGGTGCTGAACCCTGTAAGCAGGAATAAGTTTATCTCCAGTTTTTTAGTAGGGTCAAAGTTTAACCTAAGGCCACTTTCGTATAATGGCTCATAAAAAGTACCAATTGATACTGATGTAGCAATATTTTCAGATGGCAACCAGAATTCAGTACCAAAGTGGGTCCTGAACAATCCCGCATCTATCCATAATTTAGAATTCACTTTGAAACCTAAGTGAGCTTCCATCAGGTTATTGTATGGCGAGGGAGCCCATGTGGCCGCTGCTATATCACCAAAATGAATAACGGCCATAGCCCTCACTTTCTCCGCATTATACTGCATTGTTATCTGGGCTATATTGAGCGACGGATTGTTTTGGCGTGGAGATATGGATGGGAATTTGGAATAATTGCCGGGTCCTGCAGTATCTAAATAGTAGGCATAGTATGCATCTATATATGCCGACATTGAAAATGTGCCTACAGTATCAACCTTTTGTGCAAAACTATGTTTACCAGACAAAAGCACTAACAGGGATAATAGAACTAATCGAAAATTTTTATGGAAGAAAATCATTGTGTACATCTTAGTGCATAACAAACCTATAAATAAACACGATAAAAGTCAAGTATCCTCAGGTAATTTATTTTTTTCAAAACGAGATTACACACTTATGTTTTATTACTAAACTGTAATATGATGTATTTTGCCAACTCCTATAAGTTCATGCCTTGCATATGGGCTACCCTATATTATAAAAATTACAGCATGCCTTAACAAACATTTTATCCTTCAAAAAAACCAATTTTCATCCTCACACTATGACAGAAAAATATTAATAGCTACATTTGGCTATCACTATCAGGTAATGGCAAAAAATAGCAACAAGAAACCAGTTAATACTGCAACTCCGGTTCAGCAACCCATAGAGGAAACTAAACCCATACTTCAAATTCTGAAATTCCCGGCATGGCTTTATGAATTCAAGATACAGGCTATTATAGTAGCTGCCCTGGCTATTATATGCTATATCAACTCAGTTCCCAATGAGTCGGCACACGACGACACGATGGTAATTGTACAGAATGAGTACACTCTGGAAGGCTTTACTGGTATCCCAGATATCCTTACTAAGGATGCTTATGACAGTTATTACAAACAGTTCAACTCAGGAAACCAGCTGGCCGGTGGTCGTTACAGGCCACTGTCTATTGTAACCTTTGCTATTGAGCAGCAGTTTTTTGGTGCTGTACCCAAGGAAAAAATGGATTCGTTCCTCAACCATCCTATGGTATTTGGAAAAAAAGACCCTCAGGAAGAAAAGTTTAATTCACAAATGCATGTAAGGCATTTTATCAATGTGCTACTCTATGCCCTTTGTGCAGTGGTTTTGCTCTACTTCCTTCGGTTTATAGTGTTCAGGAATAATTTTATCATGGCATTGATTGCCACTATTATTTTCATTGTTCACCCTATACATACCGAGGTGGTAGCCAATGTAAAAAGCCGTGATGAGATAATGTCGCTCATATTTATGTGCCTCACTATGGTTTATGCATTTAAATATCAGGAGGATAAGCAAAACAAAAACCTTATTTGGAGCCTGGCACTGTTTTTCCTGGCCTTCTTGAGTAAAGAATATGCCTTTACATTATTGGGACTAATACCTCTGGGGCTTATTTTATTCAACAAAACCAGCTTCTCAAAGAGCATTGTAGCTACCCTACCTTTTGCAGGTATGACGGTATTGTACCTGATACTGCGCTTCTCAATTGTAGGGCCTGCAAGCGGTGATGCGGCCAGTGAAATATTGAATAACCCTTATTTCTTTGCAAAACCCGGCCAAAAATTACCTACCGAAATTGCTACTAGCCTCGACTACCTGAAACTCCTCATCTGGCCCTACCCTCTTTCTGCCGACTATTCTTTTAATACTATCCCTTATAAGGATGCCACCCACCCTATGGTTCTATTATCATTTGTGGTGCACCTGGGTCTTGTGGCTACAATGATAATGTTCTTCAAAAAGGCATTGACATTTGTAAAACCAGCTATTGCCAATAGTAAGATTATCCTTTCGGCAAAACAGCTTGTAACCTCCGACAATGGAGACAATGGTAATAATGAATATATCGGTATCATCTGCTTTGCAATAGCCTTCTATTTATTGCACTTGCTGATGATATGCAATATCTTCCTTGATATTGGTGCTACTATGGGTGAGCGTTTGATTTTCCATTCATCGGTAGGCTTCTCCATTGCAGTTGCCTTCCTTTTGTATAAAGGAGCCGAAAGAATCAAACCGGAAAGCATAGGTAAGATGGCTCTGGTAGTTATTGTAACTGTAATTGCAGCCCTTGGTACATATGGTTGTATCCTGCGTAATCCCGATTGGAAAAACGACTTTACTCTTTTTACTCACGATCTGAAGGTGGTGCC
>CAIWHI010000305.1 GCA_903912435.1 uncultured Bacteroidota bacterium
GAATAAAGGGTATTGAAGCCAAACCTGATGAACATTATTTGCTGGCACGTAAACCAGAAGACTTCGCCAGAACAGTGAAGTGGTGCCTGGATAATAAGGAAGCTGCTGAAAAAATTGCGACTAATGCTTATAATCTTGTTAAGAACCATTATGAGTATGGAAAAGTAATCAGAGAAGTAATTGAAGAGGTAGAATCGATATTAAGCTCGCACAAAAAGTAAATTAGTTTTTTTTCGGATAGAAATTGTCATATGCTTTTTCTATAAAACCATTACCATAAACAGATAAGTTGAAAGGGGTATATAGCAATATAATACAATCGGCCTCTAAAACTTGCGACATCCAGTCTATATCCTTTATCAAAGGGGCTGCAGGATCTCCATATGTATATGTTGGATTGCACACGTTTCTGAAATTAAACCAAATACACCATTTGTCATTAATATTATCAAGTATCCCAAGGGAATACCATTGGCATAAGAAGCTATCTCCTATATAAATAACCTTATTTTTATGTACTCCCGAAGTTTTAGGAAATACAATTTGCGGGTAGGCAAAGTTTTCTTCACATACCGGAACTATTAGATTTAATGCCTTTGCTAAATCATTGTCAGTAAATCGTGGGTTGAGATCATGATCCACTTTCGACCAGTATATATGTTGCAATGGTTCTTTTCTTATATTTTCAAGATACTTTATCAAACTATCAGCACCCAGGGCTGCACCGTACATTGACCAATGTATTCCCTGGCGAGGGTAAAGAATTTCGGGTGTGGTCTTTTTGAGTTTAATAAACCACGAATTGAAATCAATATTATTGATGCCCAATGAGTCTGCGATTTTGGTATAGGTAGTAATATTTGTTTTTCCTCTGGTTAAATTTATACGGTTTTCGGGAAGGTTTTCAGGGTAAAAAAAACCTTTGTTGGGCGCATGTACCATAACTAGCGTCTTTCCCAGCTTTTGTAGGGTATCCTGTATTTTCTTAAATTTATTTGCCTGTTTTAATATGCTATCATAACCTATATAATCATTACCCTGATAGGCATCAATATAGGCACCATCCCACAAGGTGGCATTGCGGCCCAAAATGCCATAAAAAAAATGCAGTTTACTAAATAATCTATAATCTATTTGATTATTGATTCTAATCAAATCGGGTCTGAAGCCCACCTGATCATTTAATGATTTTGATTTAACCTCCTGAAATTTACCATCCCACCAATCCCCAAAGGAAAATCTGGGCTCATCGGTGAGATAATAAGCACCTGATAGTTTCAAAGTTTGTATGAAATTAGTACAGTGTTCGGCAATTGGTGCCAGAAGTACAATCATCAATAATACAAGCAAGCCTTTTTTGATTTTACCTTTCATGAGTTAGAATCTGAAGTAAATGAAAGGATTGAAAGTGGAAATTGTAATTCGTCCGGCACAGATAATACAGATAATAAGGACGATAAAAGTCATGGTTATATGGAAGCTAATTGAATTATCTGTGAAATATATTTTATCCTGAATTTCGCGACCCAGTTTGGGTAGGGTGAAAAAGGCGAAAAATAGAGCTAAGGCAAGGAATGTATAATATTCTGAATCGGCAGTCCATTTTGCGTCACCTATATTCCTGGTGAACATCCGATGCAAGTAGGGTAGTGCTGTATTTAATTGTTCTGTTTTAAAGAATACCCATCCTATCAACACCACCAGAAAGGTATATATAAATGAAGCCTTACCCAATTTTGCCAGCCATTTGCCCAGGAATAACCTTTCCAATACCAAAAAGAACCCGTGGTAAGCACCCCAGATAATAAAGCCCCAGGCGGCCCCATGCCATAAACCTGAAGCAAGGAATACCAGCCATAGATTGAAGTATAGCCTGAATTTATTATTTACTCTATTGCCTCCCATGGGTATATATAGGTATTCGCGCATCCAGGCACCAAGTGTCATGTGCCAGCGTCGCCAAAAGTCGGTAATAGAAACTGCTGTATATGGATTATTGAAATTTTCAGGAAAACGGAATCCCATTATTAATCCAAGGCCTATTGCCATATCAGAATAGCCTGAGAAATCGAAATATATCTGGAAGGTATAACTGAGTGCGCCAAACCATGCATTACTTGTAGTAAGCTCTGTATTAGGTATTGCAAAAATATGATCGGCAGCAACACCCATCACATTGGCTATTAATACTTTTTTACCCAGGCCTAAAAAGAAGCGATATATTCCTCGCAACCTGTTGTCTATGGTTTCGTGATCGGTATGGTCGTAAATCTGTCCTGCAAAATCGTGGTAACGGATGATTGGTCCTGCAATCAGTTTTGGGAACAAAATAATATAGAGCTGGTAGTCCCAGAAATTACGAAGAGGCTTGTGTACTTTCCTATAAACATCAACTACATAAGTAAGGGTTTCGAATGTATAGAAGGAGATACCTATTGGTAGGGCTAATTTAGTCCAAAGCATAGGTTTTATACCTATTTGGCCAAGTGCTAAATTGATGTTCTCAATGAAGAAATTACTGTATTTGAAATAAAAGAGTAAACCGAGGTTGATGGATAATGAAATGCCGAGCAGCAATTTGCGCCTCTTGTTTATTTCCGTTTCCGACATCCATCTTACTATGTAAAAGTCGAGTGCAGTGGTACCCAGTATTACAAAAATAAAACGAGGGGCACCCCATGCATAAAAAAAGATGCTGCCAGCTAATATGAGTGCATTTTTAAACATCTTATCTGCTATGAAATAGAAGATAAAAAAAATAGGGATAAAATAGAAAATGAAAATAATGCTACTGAATACCATTACTGCAATTCGGGTTGTTTAATGCATAAATATATTCGTTTGCCGCCAATAATTTGGAGTGAATGGGTTGGGAAGTTATAAAGTGCACAATAGGGTCATGAAACATAGACTGTATATGAAACCTGAAAATTAAGAAAAAAGAGCTTTTGGTATGATTTTAATCATAAAAGAATTTTATTTTACTGTAAATCAATAGGTTAGTAGGCTTATGAAGTAATGTGGTTGACTGGTTGCCTTAGTGGTTTTCAAAAATCTTATCTTTGCCCCGGTTTATAAGTATTATATAGCTCTTTAGTCATGAGAAGAACAGTGAAGTATTACCGCCTGATGTGGTTCAAACACGACCTTTCATCAGGATTAGCAGTTTTTTTTGTTGCCCTTCCTCTTTGCCTGGGTATTGCGCTGGCATCAGGCGCACCGCTTTACACTGGTATCATTTCAGGCATAGTAGGCGGCCTTGTAGTAGGATTAGCTAGTGGTAGCCAACTGGCAGTATCAGGCCCGGCAGCGGGTCTTACCACCATTGTAGCAGCATCTATTGTCTCCCTGGGCGATTACCGAATTTTTTTGTTGTCTGTAATTATTGCAGGCCTATTTCAGGTGGTGTTAGGATTATTGAAATTGGGTACAATCGCCAATTACTTCCCATCCTCGGTTATTAAGGGCATGCTAGTGGCAATAGGTATTATTCTTGTTTCCAAACAAATACCCCTTGCCTTTGGCTACGACCAGCCCGATTTCTGGACCAGCGGTTTTCTGCATTTGTTTTCAAGTACCAATCTATTAGGTAATATAACCAACATCAATCAGCATATTACCAGAAAGGCCATTATTATTTCTCTTGCATCATTATTTATACTCATTCTCTTCCAAAGGCCATTTGCAAAAAAATGGAATGTGGTACCTGCTCCGTTAGTGGTAGTTCTTGCAGGTATCATTATTAACTATGGTTTCTCAGTGGCACATGTGGCATTGAAACCCACACAGTTGGTTAATATCCCAGCTAATATATTTGGTAATATCGCTTTCCCCGATTTCAGCAAACTGTTTACCAATGTGGAAATATGGAAAGCCGGACTTACCATTGGCTTGTTGGCTACTTTAGAAACACTGCTATGCATTGAAGCAGTAGACAAGCTTGACAGACAAAACCGGATAACCCCTGTGAATCGTGAATTGCTGGCACAGGGCCTGGGCAATATTATGTGTGGCCTGTTGGGAGCCATACCTATAACCGCAGTGGTAGTAAGGGGAGCCGCCAACGTAGATGCCGGTGCAAGAACTAAATTATCTGCATTTACTCATGGTTTGTTTTTGTTATTGGCAGTACTGGCAATACCTATGTTGCTCAACAAGATACCTTATGCTTCCTTATCGGCAATACTATTGGTGACAGGATTTAATTTGTGCAAGCCTAAATTATTCAAGAATATGTGGAGCCTTGGCTGGCGGCAGTTTTTCCCATTTATGATTACCATATTGGTGATACTAGCCACCGACTTGCTGATAGGAGTATGTATTGGCCTACTCATTTCTATTTATTACATCATCAGTAATAATTTCAAGGCTGAGTATAAGATCAACAAGGTAAGGGAGAATGGAATAGATACCCTGTATATAAAGTTGAATAGCAATGTTACCTTCCTCAATAAGGTGAAGCTAAAAAAAGTATTAGACGATATTGAGGAATATAGCGTACTCACCATAGATGGCAGTGAAAGTAATTTTATAGATTACGACATCCTTGAAATAGTAAGCGAATACAAAAGCAAAGCCCATGACCGACATATAGAATTACACCTGAAGGGAATAGAGGGGGTTAAGGTGATGTCGGTGCATTAATGTGGGGGGATTACAAATTCCCTGTCATAGGGGACGGGATTGATGGTCCCGTACTGCCTGGTAACCTAGGATAAATTTACATCTCCCTCGCTCCCTTCCCAAAGCTCAAAGCCCACGCACAAAGGGGGAATGGCGGCTTCAAGTTTATTTGGCAATTAATCATTAATTAGGCTATTAAATATGGTTTTGGTGATGGGGTTGAAAACCACGTTCAGCCTAAAGCCTCCCTAAAAACTATTGCCCCATTATACCTACCATGGCGATGCCATTGGCTAAGATATTTTGCCCTTTATTAGTTTTAGGATTTTCAATTGCATTACTAATAAAACAAAGCCCGGCAAAATGTCGAAGCACTACGTTTTAACCTTTAACTTTTGCCTTAAAAAAACAAAGCCCCGGCAAATTGCCGAGGCTCTACGTTTTAACTTTTGACTTTTAACTTTTGAATTATTAATAGTCCATTCCGCCCATACCGCCTGGCATACCGCCGCCGGCTGGAGCTGAAGATTTTGGTTCTGGCTTATCGGCAATTACACACTCAGTTGTAAGGAGCATGCTTGCGATAGAAGCTGCATTTTCAAGAGCTACACGGCCCACCTTAGTAGGGTCGATAACGCCTGCTGCAAAAAGGTTTTCATAAACCTCAGTGCGTGCATTGAAGCCATAGTCACCCTGGCCTTCACGAACTTTCTGAACAATGATAGAACCTTCCAAACCTGCGTTAGCAACAATTTGGCGAAGTGGTTCTTCCAAAGAACGACGAACGATCTGGATACCGGTTTTTTCGTCCTGATTATCGGATACTACTGCTGCCAATGACTCGATAGCACGGATATAAGCAACACCACCACCTGGTACAATACCTTCTTCTACTGCTGCACGTGTAGCATGAAGTGCATCGTCAACGCGGTCTTTCTTCTCCTTCATTTCCATTTCAGATGCGGCACCGATGTATAAAACGGCAACACCACCACTCAACTTAGCCAAACGCTCCTGAAGTTTTTCACGGTCGTAATCGCTGGTTGTAGTTTCGATCTGAGATTTGATTTGGTTTACACGGGCAGTGATAAAATCTTTCTGACCCTTGCCACCTACTATTGTAGTATTGTCTTTGTCGATTGTAATGCTTTCAGCCTGGCCTAAAGAGTTAATAGTTGCATTTTCCAACTTGTAACCCTGGTCTTCGCTGATAACGATACCACCTGTAAGAACTGCGATATCCTGTAGCATTTCTTTACGACGGTCGCCGAAGCCCGGAGCCTTAACAGCAGCAATCTTCAATGAACC
>CAIWHI010000306.1 GCA_903912435.1 uncultured Bacteroidota bacterium
CAAAAGTTCTTTGAATAGGACATGGCCAACCCCTACATATCTCAAAATTACTGTCATAAACGGCAGGATACGGCACCCTCTCCCTTGGAGAGAGCTGGGGTGAGGCTTCCGATTGGCTATCTAAATTTTGCAGCAAGTACCCAAAAAACAATACTTGTCAATGGCAGAGGGCCGGGGTGAGGCCTCCACGCAGTTTATCCTTTTTTAACTAACGCGTTCCAAAAAACCACACTTGTCAATGGCAGACCATGATAGCTTGCGCGTTAAGCCCGCTACGGTGGTCAAAATCCTCGAATACAATCAATAAACAAACCTCAAACCGATAGATAAAATCTATTTTCGAAGCACCCCCCTATTCATTTTCATGCCCCATAGCATACCTTTTCATTTTCTCAGTAGTTTCTGCACCAAGGTAATTTTCTATCCATTTTTCAATCATATAGATAGCTGGGGTAAGCACTATTGCCATCGTAAACTTGTAGGAATAATTCACCAGACATATGGCTATAACCTTTTGGTAAGACCAGCCCTGGCCCAGCTTAAAAGCAATAAAAAGCACCACAAAACTATCTACCAACTGCGAAATAATGGTACTACCCGTTGCCCTAAGCCAAACCCATTTTTCACCGGTTACTTTCTTTATTTTATGAAAAACCCATACATCCAGCAATTGGCTCAATAAAAAGGCAACCATGCTACCCATGATAATCCACATACCCTGGCCAAAAACACCTGTAAAAGCGGCCTGCATATCGGGTACACCATTTGCCTGCTGGCTGGCTGTCCAGAATGACTGATTTGGTGGTACCTTTATAGCCAGATAGAACATTACAAAAGCATACCCAATAAGCGAAATAGCTATATAGGAGATTCTCTTTACAGCCTTAGGGCCAAAATACTCATTCACTATATCGGTCATTATAAACTCTAAAGGCCATAATAAAACACCACATGTAAGCGTTAATGTAAGGCCGCTTTCGCCCAACAACGAAAATGGTTTTGGAATTAGCCCAAAAACACGTTCCAGTGAAAACAGCTTACCACCTATACACTCTGCTATCAAGGCATTGGCCACAAAAAAAGAAGTAAGTAGTATAAAAAGCTTTGTAGGCTTATCATTTAAAATCTTATGAAGCATATGCAAATTAAATATAAATAGCCCACATCAGGTACTCCTGCAAAATACTATTCTTTTATGACAAGATAAGGCTTACCTCTGTGTTCAACATTCTACCAAAATACAATGTTTAAATGAAAAATATTTGATAGTCAATTATGCAAATTAGCACCTACTTTTATAAGTTTATTAGTAACTTTACTGATAGAAAGACCCCAACAATGAATTTTACCAAATATGTATTGCCTGTTGTTGTCGGTTCAGCGGCAGGTATGTTATTAATCAAAATGGGCGAATTAGGGTTGGGTAAAATATATACATTACCTGTGGTCACTGATTTGAACAATCTTGAACCACTTAAAGCGGCCATACTGGCTTTACCAACCAGCGCATTCTTACTTTTATTAGGCAACTATGTGTTTGCTTCATTGGTTAGTGGTATTGCATCAACCCTGGTTATTAAAGGGACAAGCAGTATACCTGCAATAATATCAGGATCAATACTTACAATAGGGGCCATAGCAAATCTCATGAGAATACCCCACCCACTTTGGTTTTCTATTGCAAACCTAATAATTTACATACCTTTCGCCTGGTTGGGCTATGTTGCTTTAAGGAAAAAACAAATCATCAATGCTTAAACCAATTTAAAAAGATTTCAGAATATAATAAAGGATGCGTAAATCGGTACTCTTCATAATATGCACACTACTAGTATCAGCCCTGCATGCGCAGCGGGCCAGGGATACTTTTAGCCTGTATTTCGATCTAGGCGTATCAAAACTAAATAATAAAGCTGTAAAAAAAATTGACCTCCTCATTTACAATGATCGAATCATTACTGGTTCACAGTTAATGATTATAGGTTACACCGACTATCTGGGCAGTGAGGGATACAACAAAAACCTGTCTATACAAAGAGCACAGCACGTAAAAGACTACCTTGTAAAGTATGGAATAAATGCCGAAGACATTAAAGTTTGTGAGGGTAAAGGAAAGATAAACAGAACTATAACAGGTGATAAATCAGGTTATCCCACCGATCGTAAGGTGGATATTGTAGTGAATAATAAAATTAAAAGAAATGAAAGCGACGGTAAATTGGTAGATAATAAAAAAACTAAAAAACCAATTATTGTAAAGCCCGGTACACCTGCCTTAGATGATATTAAGAAACTAAAACCTGGCGCCATTATCAAACTGGAAAATGTTTATTTCCCTCCCGACAGGCATCTTATTAAACCAGAATCAATAAATACACTTGAAAAGTTGTATAAGGTACTCAAGGAAAACCCTGGACTTAAAATTAGTATAGAAGGGCATGTATGCTGCATTTCGCCCGAGGCAGATGATGCCTGGGATATTGACACCCACGAAGCTACCTTATCTATCAATAGGGCCCGTGAAATTTACAACTATCTCATAACCAAGGGCATAGACAGACAAAGACTACTTTATACAGGATTTGGAAAAAAACACCCAATAGTGACCAACGAGCAAACCGAAGAAGACGCCGAGAAAAACCGCAGGGTGGAAGTAAGAATTATTGCAAATCAATAATAATTTAATACCTATTCTGAATTTAAGAAGATTTAACACTGCCTTACCCAACCTTTTGCCGACATTTGTGGTCTTAATAAGCGAGTCTTGTTAATCATATTACCCACCTACCTGTTACAGATTCTTTTTAGTGTTTGCTCCCGGCCCCTATAAGAATGTTCACTGTTTCTTTTTCCTTATTACTCACCACCGAATAAACTTAATCATAGCTAATCAGGTTGGCCTTAAAACCCAACCTGATTATTTTTTTGACAGTCATCTCCATTCATTTAGTATCTTTGATTATACCATACGCTCAATGAAATATCGGTAATGTTGTTTTATGCATAGCGTAAAATGCATTCATTTTTAAACTGCCATGAATTCAATCCTAAATAAATACATAAAGGTATTTAGTAGCAAGCACCTTAGATATGACCGTGCACATGGCAAAGCCCCCCACAAACCCATTCTATTATTATCAATTCTGCAAACTGTTTTGAATGGATTAATAAACGAAAATAAAATTTATATCACCCCTGAATTAGTAGCTCAATTTAAAGCCAATTGGTCTTTATTGGTCATTTCCAATCATGAGTGCAAATTTGCCCTACCCTTTTATCACCTTATCGGTGATAAATTTTGGAGATTAACCCCTAAATCAGGCTATGAAAACATCATTCAGCTAAAATCTTCAATGAGGAGTTTCTCAAATTTAAATGCTGCTGTTGAATATGCAATAATGGATGATGACCTTTGGACATTGATAAATGACAAAGAAAGCAATCTTATTCTTCAGCAGTTTCTTTTAGAAGAGTATTTCCCAGAAACAAAAAGTGGATTCAGCAAGTCTTTAACTTATAGCTCTGAAATACTAGACAAAATAGAAAATAGCATTTTACATGAAAGTTCAGATGAATACAAAAAGGAAATCATAACATTCATCCAAAAAGATGATGTAGAGGAAGTTTTTCTAAGAGGTGCCATTTTCAAAAGGGAGATACCGAAATTATATAACTTTACCTGCTGCATTTCAGGCTTGCAAATACATACAATAAACAACACATCAATGGTTGATGCTTGCCATATTGTTCCTTTCAGCCAAAGCTTTGATGATACAGTACTCAATGGAATATGCCTGAGTCCTAATTTACACAGGGCTTTCGATAGGTATCTAATAACAATCAATGACGAATACAGAGTAATTGTATCTGATAAATTCAATGAATCAGGCAATCACCTTCTTAAGCCATTTCATAAAAAGACAATCCACTTGCCTACCGAAACTAAATATCTACCCAATAGCTCAAACCTGCAATGGCATAATCAGCAGTTTTGGGCTATTAACCAATAGGTAAAATGATGTAATCTTTATTGAAATAAAGAAATGAAATAAGAAAACGGGCAACCTTTTCCAATTTGAAAATACTTAATCAATTCGTACTTTTGAACGAAAACAAATTGGTTTTCCATTATTAGAGCAATTACAATTTAATTCTCTAATCAGCATATTATATCGCATTTGGATAGCTTTCGATTCAATTTTACAAACGCTTAATCAATGACAAAGGAACCAGTATATAAAAAGATAGGCTTAAGTGAACTTAAATTAGATTCCCACAATCCACGTTTACCCAAATCTTATCAAGGAAAAACTGATGCTGAAATAATAGAGTACCTACTATTAGATGCATCACTTATAGAACTTATGTTAGCTATTGGCGAAAACGACTTTTTTCCAGGTGAACAATTATTGGTTGTACCTGATAATGACGGGAATTATAGAGTTATTGAAGGTAATCGAAGATTGGCTGCATTAATGTTGTTAAATAGACCGGAATTAGCCAAAGTTCAAAAGTTGAAAATTGAAAAAATACTTAAAGAAACAGTATTCAGACCCACAAATATACCCTGCTTAGTTTTTTCAAATGAGAAAGAAATAAATAACTATTTGGGATATCGCCATATTACGGGTATTAAAGAATGGCGTCTACTGGAAAAGGCAAGGTATTTAAGCCACCTCAGAAATGATAATTTTAGCACTTTAAATCTAGATGCATCATCACGGGAAATAGCTAAAGTAATTGGAAGTAGAAAAGACTATGTTAGAAAAATCCTTGTGGGATTTGAAATCTATAAAATAATAGAAGACAATGCATTTTATAAAATAAGGGATTTAGATGATACCAAGTTTTACTTTAACTATATCTCAGATTCCCTAAACTTAGCCAACATTTGTCAATTTTTATCAGTTGAATTTCAGAATGAGGAGCCTCTTATTAATATAAATAAGAAAAATCTTAATAAATGGACACATTGGTTATTTGAAAAAAACAATCAAAACAGAACCCGATTAATAGGCGAAGAACTTACTGATTTAAATGTTATTCTAGGTAATGATGAGGCTACAAAAGCATTTGACGAAAAAGGATATTCTTTAGAAAAAGCAAAAGAACTTACTGGTGAACTAGATAACCAGTTTCAAAACTTCATCAAAAGATCTGAAGAAGCATTGGAAAATTCTGATAGAATCGTAACAAGGGTAAAGAACTTTTATCCAGATGCTGAAGACAATTTAAAAAACATCAGAAGCCTGGCATTAAAAATTTTAAGAACCATAGAAGAACACGATGAAAACTAATATTGATTCTAAAATTGGGCAATATTTTTCCAATGTCTCTTTGAAGTTGTACTCGCCACCTGCAAGACACTTAGTTCATCTTTATGCAGATTATGTTGAATTAATCAGTTTATTCTCTAATTCAGATTTCGTTACAGCATCAGATATTGCAGACAGATTTAAAGACGAGGGAATATTAACGAAAAAGAAGGAAGATAGTGAGCAGGCAGAAGGTAATGATAAAAATGAGCAATGGATAAACGAAATTTTTCAGGTTTTGGAAGAAAGGAGTTTTCTATATCTATCAGACTATCCTTTTAAGTTATATGGAAATAGCAGAATCCAATTAATACCACAACCCGACCTCAACAATCGACATAAACTCTACATCTTTCTATTATTATCATCCTGCCTCTATCAGTTTGGAGACTTTGAACCCGAACTTACTTCAGAATTTGAATATGTTTGCCACCAGGCACTCCTAAAATATATGCCATCACATGCAGTTGTAAAATCACTTGGCAAAAATTCAGAATATTCAGGTACAGCTAAGGAAAAAATCAGGCTCTTGGCTAAAGAATTAAAAGTTGAGGTAAACGATGATTTCTTAAACAAAATCTCTACCCAAGGGAATCAGGAAAGAGGTCTGGATTTAATTGGATGGATACCATTTGATGACAATGTTCCCAATCATTTTTCAATTCTGAGCCAATGCGCGTGTGGAAAGGAATGGTATAAAAAACTTGCGGAAACAAGACGTTATGAAAACTATTATAACTTCTACTGTGTCAAACCACTACATGCCCTATTTATACCCTATTCATTAATCAACTACCAAAATTCCGATTTTTATCAGGCTGATGAAATTTCGATACCTACTTTACTATTTGAAAGAAAAAGGATTCTAAACTATATCTCTGATACATCCTTTTTTGTGTCCCTATCATCTAAGCAATTAGTTGATAAATGCATAGAATACGAAGAAGACATCGTATAAAAATGCCCCACTTATCTCAATGTGGGGCATTTTGGGGTAAAAATAGAAAATCATTTTTCCTTATTCATTTACCGCTGCAGCAGATGCCGGCTCATACTTCCTGCAACCCATATACATTTTTGCATGGTCACCATTCCAATTGCGCTGCCTGCAAGCCCCAGCCATCATCCTGCGGCCTTTAAAGCCGCCAAATAGCATGCGGCCAAGCACCAATATACCCGCAGCCTGCCACAGGGTTATAGTGCCTGCATGTATCACTGCCGGCAGTATACCATTCCACAGCATCATAAATACACTACTAAAAAGCAGCACGCCTAGGGTGCCTGCAACAATTACAAAAGGAATTACCTTATACCATTTCTTCTTCATAATATCAATGTTTTACCAAAGGTATTACGAACTCAAGGGCAAGAAAATGACCAATAGGTGAGCATACCCAATATATAGGTGAGCCTAAACAAACAATAGGTAAAAAGGACTAGAACTTTGGACAGATAGTTTTCCTGGCAATACCCTTATCGGTAAAATCACCAATGAGAAATAATGTAATTTCGGCACCGCCCTGCAGGTTACTTGCTTCTTTAAGCGAAGATAAATTCACATCATAGCTTACCCCTACTGCTAAATGCTGGTAGCGAACCTTTGCCACCGGTATAATAGCATCCCCATAACGATAGAATACGCCCCCTGTCAACACAAATACATTAGACATATTGCCCGTACTTTGGGTCCAGTTTACAAGCCCACCACCCATTATCTCCAGGTAGGTGCCCTGCATAGCTGCATTGCCCTGCAACTGGAAGGTTACATTATCATTAACCACTACTCCCAGGGTAGTATTGGCATTAAGCCTCATATTCTCAGTTATCCCCGTCTTCTGGTAATACGAGAACTTAGGCTGGGTAAAGTGATACCCTGATACACCGGCAATAAAAGTAACCCTGTTATCCACCCCACCACTTACATTATAGTTTATCCCGGCTCCAAGGTCCCATATGGTCATGGTAGCATTTGGCAGGTTTTCCATTGATGGATTTACTGGATTAAAATTGCCATTCAGGTATTGGTTATTAAAAGTCGCCTTACTCGGGTCGAAACTATATTGAACATATCCACCTGTAAACCCTACCGATAGGTAGGAATTATTATTAGGGTTGATGCACTTATTGTAGTTAAGGGCCGGATAAAATGTAGTTATTTTCTGGTCTATACTACCGGCCTTATCAGAATATGCCAGAATGCCAAAGCTCAAAAAATCATCAGAAGTATGGCTTATTGCCACATGCGACTCTGCACTAATAAGAACAGTAGTATAAGGGTTAGAGATACTGCTCCACTGATTACGGTAATAAAGACCTACTTTATAGTCATTAGAAAATACACCAGCCAGCGATGGGTTTCGCAATATAGAAGTCTCATAGAATTGTGAAAAATGTATATCAGCCTGGGC
>CAIWHI010000307.1 GCA_903912435.1 uncultured Bacteroidota bacterium
CACTACGGCCGTTCCCACAGCACCCCATAATACTGTCGCCGTTGGGAAAGGCGTCACGGGGCTTGTTATATTTCCCTGCGGGGTCACACTCCACACATAGTGTAGATACCATACAGGTGTTACCGAATACACTGCCGTGCTGCCTACACATACTGTGTCAGGGCCGACAATTCCTGAAGATCCCCGTGCCATAAACGACACGCAAATCAACCAGATCACTGAGACTGCATAACGAAATGTTTGCTTCATAAAGTGGTTTTAAAAGTGAACAATAAAAAAAATCTTTTAGTTTTTAGGTATCAAATACCTATAACCTTTACGTTTGTATTCTTTACTTTAATTGGGATAAGTAAAAGTAGGTACAGAATTTTTCATAAAAAACCCGTGATATCACGGTATTTTTTATTAACAAATGACGTTTTTAATTCTTTTTACTTTTTTCTTATCCTTTATTCACTTATTACCAAATACTTTTGTAACTTTAATTATCAACTTCGTTCTTTAAGGTATTCAGTCAATTTTTTTATTTTTCAGTTGCTATTTAAGACAATAATTTATTTATATAATAATGCACTTATGATAATCACCGATTTTTTTTAGCGTTATAGTTAATTAAACATTCATTAATATTGCTGTTTGTTAATACCATGTTTTGAATGTATTATGCGATTTACACCACCTAAAACATTATTTTAAAAACTCTAAAACAATTATGAACGAATCAATTATCCGTATTGCTATGGCCGACGACCAGGAAGTGGTAAGGAGCGGCATTATTAGTCTTATTACCAGCGACCCTTGCCTCCAGGTAATTTCATCAGCATCTAATGGAAAAGAACTAATTGAGCAACTCGAACAGCTTCAGGAATTACCAGATATATGCTTACTGGATATTAATATGCCATTAATGAATGGCTACAATACAGTTGCTGCTATCAAAAAACAATTCCCATCTATAAAATGCCTGGCACTCAGCATCTTTGAAACCGAGTACAGCATCATTTGTATGATAAAGAATGGAGCCAGAGGCTACCTCACCAAAACATGCACCACCCTGGAGCTAATTGATGCCATAAAAACAGTACACGATTCTGGCTATTACTATTCTAATGTAGCCTCCAAAAAGGTATTTAATATAGTTGAGAAAACAGATATCCATACCAATCTTACCGAGAAGGAAATACAATTCCTCACCCTTTGCTGCTCTGAACTTAGTTTTGAAAAAATTGCAGAACAAATGAATGTGAGCAAACGCACTATCGACGACTACCAAGCCAGGCTCAGCCATAAACTACAGGTACACAACCGTATAGGATTAGTGCTTTGCGCCATTTCAGCCGGATTAGTTAAGCCCAAGCACATTAACTAATACTAACTCCATACAATAATCCTACCTAATTTGATAGTACCAAACCCAATTATAAATAAAAACATTAGCTTATAAATCAGAAAATCTATAAGGTTCCTTGTTTTAACTTTTGACTTCCCACTTTAGTCCTTACCTTTATGTTCCAAATAAACATAATGTGCGGAAATTTTTAACTGTATTACTTCTTATTGCTGGTATCAATGCACCAGCACAAAATGGCATTATTTGGTACGACCCCATTGCGGTGGCCGACAAAACTTACGGCAACCTTCACCCCAAAATAATA
>CAIWHI010000308.1 GCA_903912435.1 uncultured Bacteroidota bacterium
CATTATGAAACAGGCAGAAGCATTGGCAGCAAAATTCGGTCGAACCATACCCGCAGCTAAACCTAAACCCAAAAATGAATTCGGACTAACTATTAACGGCTATTGGACCGAAGATAATGTATACGGCCTACCCGATATTCCGGGTATATACACCATGTACGAGTGCGAAACCGACCACAAAACCTACTACACCAAACCTATAAAGCTTCTTGCCATTGGGGAGAGTCACAATATAAAAGCCGATGTGTACCAACTGCTGGAGAATTCCCTAGACACCGAAAATCCTAATAAGGTGACCCCGCAACCCGGTTGGCGGGATGCTGTGGCTCCTGGTCACGACATCTGCTTTTCCTATATCAAATGCGAACTCCATGACCTCAACCGCCTTGCTACTACTCTTATTGAAAACATGCATCCCCCATTCAATAAACCCCTAACCCTATTCCCCTACCCCAAAACCCTCATAGTCACCTTTGGTCAAAATCTCCTTTTCCCCAAGGTGATTAGGAATCAGAAATTGGCGGCATAGATAACGAAATAAATAAACTCGAACAACGTAAATTATTGAAAATAAGACAGATAGACTATGATGAAACTCCCCTGTTTTTCGTTTACCTACCAAAAGGTAGGTCTATCAGCAGACTGGGAGGGACAGATTGAGCCGTGGGCGAATTCAGGTGTTGTAGCTGCACGGTTAACCGGATTTATCAGACCCACCCTGTCTTTTCAATAACAAATACCACCAGCCATCAGACCCCAAAACAAAAGAGTCAATCCGCTACCCTATTCAACATCCCGTACCAATTACGCAACATATTTTCAATTCCACCACAAATAACGTAAATTTGTTAGTAGTAATGCCACAATCATTACTGACCGCCATCATTTACCTTAATGACTAAAATCACATTTATGTCTATGCTAATATCTAAACTTGCATCCGGGATTAACTTATCCTCAACCCATAAAATGAAGAAAATTTACATCTCCCTGCTTACCTGCCTGCTGCCCGCAATTTCTTCGTTGGCTCAAACCACGGCTACAGACTTCACTGCTACCGATTGTAGCTCTGTAAGTCATAACCTTTTTACCGAATTAAATGCCGGCAAGGTGGTAGTATTGGTTTGGGTAGATCCTTGTGCGGCCTGTATCAGCGATGGTATAGCTAGCTATAATGCAGTGCAAAGTTTTGCTGCCTCAAATCCCGGTAAAGTTTTGTTTTGGTTTTCTGATGATATAGGCAATACCCCATGTTCATCACTGAGTTCGTGGGCTAGCACCAATAGTATTGGACCGGCTAATATGACCACCTTCGGAAATGTGGGTGTGCCTATTGATGAGGCCAACTATGGTGGTACGGGTATGCCCCATGTGGTGGTGATGGGTGGCAGCAACCATCATATTTACTATAACCAGAGAAATGGATCGAATGATGGTGTGGCTATTTCCAACGCCATTACCCAGGCACTAGCTTCCACCGGGGTAGGAACAGTTACCAATAAGAAGTCAGGTTTGGAGCTATACCCAAACCCCTGCAATGGCACCATAAATATAAATTACACAAATACCACCTATGCACCTGTGAGGGTAGGTATATACAATCCGGGCGGTAATTTGGTTCAGGATATTGTTATTACTAACCAACAACCCGGCACTAATACTATTCAAATTACCCCCGATCCAATTTTAGCCGACGGGGTATATTATATTAAAATAAGCACCCAACAGGAAACACAAACTGCAAAATTGATCATAGCCAAATAATAAAATATGCGCGGTAGTAAACTAATCATAGTTGTCCTAATATTATTCTGTTCACACCAGGCCATAGCACAGGGATGCTGCTCAGGTGGTAGTGGTAGCCCTATTGCCGGCGGAACCTCACAAGGGGTATTAGGATGCCAGATGACCGAACTGGCTATGAACTACCAATACATCAATAGCAATAAATTCCTTACAGGTGATAAAAAAGCAATGGATTACCTGGATAATTTCAATACTAACTATCTGTATGCCAGAGTGGCACAAGGCATTACCGACCATTTTACTTTATCTGTAGAATCAGGTTATTTCCTCAACAAAACCCAGATAGCCATCAACAAAAAAGATAAAACTACAAGTGGGGGAATAGGTGATCTGATCATCTTTCCAAGGTATAAGGTTTATGAACACAATACCGATAATACCCGTGATGAAATAACAATAGGCCTGGGCTATAAAATGCCCCTGGGCAAATACCTTGACTCATCAATAGTATATACCGACCCAAATGGCAAAAACTACTTTACACCTAAGCCGCCAGCAATAATGCCCACATCAGGTGCCAATGACTTTATTTTTTACGGATTTCTTTACCGTGGTTATCCTAAAAAGAAATTCAGAATATTTGCAAGCACCATGTATATTAGAAAAGGCTGGAACCCACTGGGTCAGAAATTTGGTGATTATGCGTCGGTGGGGCTGTTTGCCAGCAAAAATATTTACCGCAACCTAAGTGCTACTTTGCAACTAAAAGGTGAATGGATTGATAATATGAGCTACGATAAGCATGTGGACATGCTGGCCACCTACAACATTGATGTCAATTCGTTTGGAAGTAAAAAAGTAGCCATTGTACCACAGCTAGGTTATAGCTATAAAAAGTTCTCCTTCTACCTGCTTACCGATTTTCCACTTTACCAATATGTAAATGGCACGGCTATAGCTTCACAGTTTATGATGACCATGGGGGCATCTTACCGTATTTGTAATGGAATGTAATATTATAAAATTCAATTATACGTATCAGCTTGATAGCTCAAAATCTGATTTGAAATTAATTAAATGAAAATGGATTTATCACACTATTGAAAACCCTAAATTGAACCAACCCTGGCAGTGGTAGTTTGCTTTTTATTAAGGGTATCCTTTCCACCATTTTTCGAGCGGGCATTGATTATAGAATCAACCTTAACCTTCACTTCAATGCGCATTCTACGGTCAAGGTCTTTTTGAGCCTGCTGGTCGGACTCAATAAGTCTAATTTTTGTAATAGAATCGTAATGTACCCTTATTTCTTCCTGTGTTAATTTCTTAATTTCCTTTTTACAGGATGAAATGCTAATAATACCAATACCTAGTGCCAATAATGCTTTTCTCATACTGCGGAGTCAAAACTACTAAAGCACAAGCTACAATAAGTATGCCCGATTACAATTATAATAAAATATTAACGTTCTAAATCAGGCACGGAAATTGTATAAAACAAGGAAAAAGTGGGAGATTTACATAAGCAATGACAAACAGGCATATTGTAATTTATAGGATATTATTTGTGCTTCTGGTAGCCAATAGCCAATTATATGCCCAAACATCACCCAATGACACCATTAGACTGGGTGCCATTACAGATAACGGCCATACCTACCCTTCAGTACTAATGTCGGAAGTGGAGGTGAAAGCATTGTTTATGAATGCTGAAGAACGTAAAAAAAGAGAGCGGCTGAAAAGGGATGTTTTTACGGTTTACCCATATGCACTTGCAGCGGCGGTGGTTTTCAGGGAGGTCAATAAATCGCTGGACAGCCTGCCTGACAGAAGGTCGCGGAAGCACTACCTGAAATCAATAGACAAAAAACTGGATGGTATCTTTAAGGAGCCGCTAAAAAACCTTACGATAGACCAGGGACATGTATTGATAAAACTGATTGACCGCCAAACCGGTGAGCAATGCTATGATATTATAAGGGAACTGAAAGGTGGGCTATCGGCCATGGTTTGGCAGGGAGTAGGTGTTTTCTTCAATAATAACCTGAAACACCAATATGACCCCGAAGGCAATGATAAAGAAATAGAACTGATAGTAAGGGAAATGGAAGCATCCAACCTGTACCAATACCAGCTATACCAGCAGGATCAGTTATTGAAGAAGTTAAGTAAGAAGTAGGATTTTTTAGATTAGCCTCGAAAGAAAAAGAGCCTCCCGTTCGTGCGATTTTGGCTAAAGCCAATTTCATTTCACTCCCTTACCCCGGCATAAATGCCGGGGCTACTAATATACATTGCGTTAGTTTTATCTATATTAGTTTAGTAATAGCAGGTTAACACTACGTTGCAGGATGTTGAAGGCTATTTCGGCCATTAGGTTTTCCTTATCGAGGGTTGGGTTAACCTCTGCGATTTCGAAGCAACAGATTTTGTGGTGCTGCATGAAGGAGGCCAAAAGGTCTTCGGCCTCACGCTCTTTCAATCCATTACTTACCGGGGTACCTGTGCCACGGGAAATAGAACTATCCAGGCTATCCACATCGAATGATACATAAATATCGTCACAATTAGCAAGGTGTAGGAATGTTTGCCTTACTACGTTTTCAATACCCTTTCTACGCAGTTCGGCTATGGTGATTACCTTAATGTTATTTTTCTTAATCAGGGCATCTTCTTCCTTTTCAAAGTCCCTTAAGCCTATAAATACTACGTCTTCCGGAAGGATTTTAGGTTCTATGCCACCTATATTCTTCAGTTTATTCCAGATCTCAAGTGTTTGAGGGTCGGGGCTATGGACTTGGTTATCTACATTATCATCAGCCATAGAGATAGCCAGGGGCATACCATGCATATTTCCAGAAGGAGTCGTAAATGGGCTATGCATATCGGCATGGGCATCAATCCATACAATACCTAACCTACGTTTTGGCCTGGCAATTTTCAATCCAGCTATCGTAGCACCGGCAGTGCTATGGTCACCAGCTAAAACGAGTGGAAATAGTCCTGATTTTACTGTTTCGGCAACTGCTTTTGATACACGGTCGTACATGGTATAAATACCCTGTATACGCTTGGCGTAAGGTGATGCAATGGGCTCGTATAATAAGCGGTTTTCGTTTTCGATAACATCAGATGAGAAATTCACGAAGAGATTGCTCATAAAGTCGAGGGCGGCAATTTTAATCGCATCAATTCCCAGGCTAGCTCCACGGGTACCAGCACCAATTTCAGACCGGACTTCAATTATTTTAATATTGCGCATAGAACTCAAAGATAGAATAAATATTTTTAGGAAAAAACCATGATAGGAAACATGATTTAGTTTTAATACTATTCAAATTTCATAGAAATGAACATACCATTCTAAAGAAACGACAGAAACTACTAAATTATCAAATAAATATCCTACTAGCCATTTTCCTGGCTTTGGCGAAGGCTTCCATATTTATATTGAGGTCAATATTGTTTTGTTGGCACCAGTAGAGTATGTTTTCGGTGGCAATATTGCCTACTAATACATCTTCGGCCATTGGGCAACCACCTATTCCATTAATGGCGCTGTCATAGCGCAGGCAGCCCGAATTGTAGGCTGCTTGTATCTTCTCCTCCCAATTATCAGGCGCTGAATGGAAATGGGCACCGATGTTTATGTCCTTGAATTCGGGTATTAACTGATTGAAGATATAGCTGATATCACCAGGATTAGCCAGTCCTACTGTATCAGACA
>CAIWHI010000309.1 GCA_903912435.1 uncultured Bacteroidota bacterium
AACCAAAAGGCAGAACGCAATTTTGGCATCTACTCATTATACGTAATGTTTTACCCCCAACTAGTGGCAGGGCCTATAGAACGCCCCCAAAACATCCTGCACCAGTTTTACGAAAAACATGAGTTTAATTACGATGATGCTGTGCAGGGCACCAACCTTATTGCCTATGGACTGTTCAAAAAGATAGTGATTGCCGACAGGCTTTCGGAATATGTGAACCATGTGTATAAGGATATACCCAATGCCAATTCGGCCTCGGCAATGATAGCCTGCTATTTCTTTGCCTTCCAGATTTATTGCGATTTTTCGGGGTATTCAGACATAGCAAGGGGTACAGCCAAATTTATGGGCTTCGACCTGATGGTGAATTTCAACAGGCCATTTATGAGTGAGAGCATTTCAGAATTCTGGAAACGGTGGCACATTTCCCTGTCGGCATGGTTTTACGATTACCTGTTCAATCCTCTGGTAGCTACGCTTCGTAGCTGGCGCAAATGGGCTATTGTATTTGGCCTCCTACTAACTTTCTTTCTCAGCGGATTATGGCATGGCGCAAGCTGGAATTATGTTTTGTGGGGCCTGCTTTATGGTATAGCCCTTGTTTATGAATTTTTCACCAAAGACTTCAGGAAGAAGGTTTTCGGGTACTTGCCCGTATGGGCCAACAAAACCCTGAGCCGCCTTATCGTATTCCACTATTTCGTTTTGGCATCGGTATTTTTCAGGGCTACATCTATACCCCAGGCAATGAGCATGTTCCATAAGTTGCTGGAGTTCAAGTTCAGGGTAAACCTTAACCAGCTATCTGCTGAAATGGGTCCAGTGAACCTGCTTATGAGCTTTGCGGTTATCGGGCTTCTGTTTTTGAGTTACCTCCTGCCTGCAAATCTTAAATTAAAACGTAATTTCGTTTTTCTGGCCGTTACTACATTCATCATTATTATTTTAGGTAAAAATGCCGTCTCAGAATTCATCTATTTCCAATTTTAAGCGATTTCTGCTGGCTATTGTCCTACCCCTACTCCTTACAGTAGGTGTATTGGGCTACCTATTTAATTACTTTTTTGAGCAAAAAATAATACTAAGCAATTCGCTTAATGGTGAGTATAAGGTGAACAGGATATTAAATACCCCTACCCCTAACGAAATACCGATTTTCGGTTCATCACGTGCCGCCTACATTTTCATTCCTGACAGCCTGGGTAATAATTACTTTAACTATGGTCTGGCAGGTACCAGGTATGATGTGACCCTCTTCTTTATGGAGCAGGAATGTAAAAAGCAGAAAAATACTCCCTGGATGATTGCCAACCTCGACCTTGAAGGATTGGGTTATGGAATTGGAGATGTATCCAATTATATTATTAATGGCAGCAATAGTGATGTGAGGAAATTGGTGGGTAAGGAATACAAAAACTATTTCAGCATACCACTAATCAAGTATTTTGGCAGGTATGAAAACTATATAAGGCTCTACCTGACCAGCAAAATAGAACTCTCCAAATTCACCAATAAGGGAGCTTCTATAGATAAAAACTCACTGCCCCAAAAAGAGTTTGACGAAATGGTTTTGGCACGGAAAAACACCACTATCAGTTTCAAAAATGACACCGCATTGGAAGGTAGACTGTTTGCGCTCGTCAATAGCCACCCCGAACGGAATTTCCTGTTTGTAGTATCCCCCTATCATGCTTCCTATTTCGATAAATATCAGAATAAAAATCAGGCAAAAGCTTTCATGGATTATTTGTGTTCGCTAAAAAATGTAAAGGCGCTGGATTATAGTACCTATTATTTGCCTGATTCTATGTTTCTGAATACCACCCACCTTAATCTTAAAGGTGCAATACAGTTTAACCGCATCATGAGGGATACATTGAATGCGATGGGGGTGAAGTGATTTTATATAATTAACAACCTCTTCATTACAGAATTTTTAAATATATTTGCTCAAGGAAAATCAAAATCCATGTCAGCATTTATTAATCCTTTTTCCGATTTTGGCTTTAAAAAAATATTTGGCGAAGAGGCTAGTAAACCTGTATTGATAGATTTCCTCAATGCACTATTACCACTGGAGTCGCACATTTCTGATCTTACATTTAAAAATTCAGAGCAACTAAGTGAATCGGCAGAATCGAGAAAGGTGGTTTTCGACATCTATTGCGAAAACGAAAAGGGCGAAAAATTTATAGTTGAATTACAAAAAGCAAGACATGACTTTTTCAAAGAAAGGACCATTTATTATTCCACATTCCCCATTAGGGAACTATGAAATCTAACCAAAAATAAGCAATCCCAAAAACATATTGGTAATCAATCATTTAGACAAGCATTAAGTTAGGTGCAGTTATACCTGCTTATGTCCTTTTCTGTTGTTTTTGTTACTCCCTTGTTACCCGGCTTTTTCGAGAAAGTTCATGAACGTTCAGGAACCAAACGAAAGCCTTTATGCCGCTGTAATTTTACACGGTTAAAGGTATTATCAAACCTTTAAAAAACAAAACAATGGGAGTGCATTTAAGAGAGAAAAAGCTGGGAACTGGTCAGGTATCATTTTACCTCGACATTTATCACAACAAAAAACGCTGGTATGAATTTCTTGAAATTCATATCAACAAAAACCGCCCTTCGGAGCAGGACAAAGAAAAAAGGCGGCTGGCTCAGGAAATAAGAGCAAAACGGGAGAATGAATTGATTGTTCAGGGCAACGGCCTTGTAGATAAGGTAAAGCGCAAAGCCGATTTTGTACAATGGTTTGATAGTTATGTATCAGGCAAAAATTTCAATAAATGCAATACGGCTACGCTAAAGCATTTAAGGAGTTTTGCAGATGAAAAGCCTATATCATTTAGCGCAGTAACGCCGGAGCTAAT
>CAIWHI010000310.1 GCA_903912435.1 uncultured Bacteroidota bacterium
AGGCCTCATGCAATAGTTTGCCTGGCAAACCCGCAGACAAATCTTCTGTACCAAAAATCGAGTTATAATTACAATTAATTAATTCCTGGCTAGAATAGCCAAAAATCAACTCTGTTGACTTATTACAATCCACAATTTGCCCCTGTGCATCCAGTAAAATAACAGAGCAATCCTCCATTACTTCTATTAATGATTGGCAATCAGCACTCCATCTATCCATACTAATACAGAAATTATGTCACCTGGTGAAGAGTTCAAAATGTTTCTGTATAAATCACAATCCTTTAAATTTCAGGCATAAACACATAAATTATATCTAGTGTAAGATGCCAGAAATTTCATTCAAATAACTGTAGTAAAAGTAACTAATCTGATGCATAAGAATTGATGTACCAACATATTTATTTAGGCAGAATCAACTTATGCCAAACATGATTTTATAATTATTTAATTTTACAAAATAGCATTTTAATATAAATTAAAATTAATCATATTTTGGTCAAATTCTATTATAAACTCAGCACCCTTATCCACCTCACTTTTCACACTAATCTTTCCACCTAATGCTTCCACATACGTCTTAACCATAAATAGCCCAAGACCCTTACCTTCAGTATGGTAGTGAAACCGCTTGTATAACCCGAATATCTGTTCACCCTTTTTTGCGAAATCTATTCCCATTCCATTATCCTTAAACGACAGCACTAACGTATTGGCAACCACGTGACTACTTACAAATACTATTGTTTTCACATCTGACCTCCTGTATTTAATACTATTAGTAATGAGATTATAGAATACACTATACAGGTAACCCTTCAATGTAAAAAGTTCATCAACTTCATTGAAATTTCCTTCCAATACAATATCATGCTCCTCCAGCTGGGTATTGATGCTATAATGGATATCCTTTAAAAGATTTGAAAAACGCACCTTTTCTCTTATACCACTTACATTATTTTTTACCTGCAATACAGTATTTAGATCTTTAATTACATTATCAAGCCTTATAACACTAGTATTTAATTGGCTTACTAAATTCATTTTATCAGACTCCTGAACCCCAATAAACTGCATTACATCTGTTAGACCAATGATATTAGCCACAGGTGCGCGTAGGTTATGGGATATAATATATGAAAACTGCTCCAGGTCCTTATTTCTGGTAATTAGTTCATTTACTATTTTTATTCGCTCTTCTTCAGCTTTTTTAAACTCCGTGACATCTGTGGACAGGGCAAGCATTGCTCTGGAATTACTATGAGCTGCATTGAATGGCAATTTAGCTACAATAAACGTGCGGGTCTTACCTGTTACATCTTTAAATAAAACGTCTGGATAATATTTAACTTCATTAGACTCTATTACTTCTTTGTCTTGGGCATTCATCAATAATGCTCCTTCTTTATCTGGATAAATATCTATCAGTGATTTGCCTACCAATTGATCTGCGGCAATTCCGTATAATTCAGAAAATACCTTATTTACAAATAATATTTTACCATCAGCGTCCCTTGCACATATAGCCTGGGGCAACATATCGACGATTAAACGTAGATTCGCTTCAGATTGTTTTAAGGCAATTTCCGCCAATTTCGCCTGGGTAACATCATGAATAACACCATATGTCTTAATTACCTCCCCTGCATCATTTAGCTCAATTTCTGATTGGGTTAAAACATGTCTGATAGAACCATCTTTTCTAATAATTCTAAATGACAGAGGAACAGTAATTTGGGTTTCGTACCTTAACCGAAAAGCATTAATAACAAATTCTTTATCATCAGGATGAATAAATCCTTGTAAGTCTTCATATTTACTTTGAATAATCCCGGAATCTAGTCCATATATTCTGCAAAACTCCTCTGAAATCGTAGTCAGACCAGTAATATTATCTAATTCCCAACTGCCAATATGCGCTATGCCTTGTGCCTGTTTGAGCCGTTTTTCACTTTGGGCTAAACTCACGCTCATTATCCTGCTTGTTTCATCTCGCTCGAAAACATCAAGGGCGAATGAAATATCTCCCGCTATCTCTTCAAGCAATAAAATCTCTGATTCATCAAATAAATCCTCAACCGATGAATATAAATTATACGTACCTATTAAATTACCACCCTTGAAAATTGGCAAAACCATGCACGATTTAATTTTCCTTTTCTGTGCATAAGCTCTCCATGCATCTGTTCCATCAAATTCATTAATTGCATTGGCAATATATGATGTCTTGGTATTTACTACATGGAATTGTGGCCCTGGTTTAGAATAATACAGATTAGAAAACAAAGGAATTTCTTCTGGTAAAACCCCACAACTTTCTATTAAATTTATCTTAGAATGTTCCAAATCAAGCAAGCCTATCCAGGCCATCAGGAAGCCACCTGTTTCTATTGCAATTCTACAAGCTTCCTTGAATACTAATTCCTTATTGGCCGCATGTACAATGGTTTGATTTATACCACTAATTAACGCATATAACCTATTTAAATTGAGCAATTTCTCTTCTGCCTGCTTCCGTGCGGTAATATCAATAAAATTACCCACCAGCCCATTTACTACATTATCATGCAACAAATTAGTAACAGTCCCTTCTACCCATATTAAATGACCATCTTTATGCTTAAAGCAATTTGTGCGTGGTATGGGTATTCCAGGGTGCTCATGTATGTACCTAAGTTTTGCCAGTGTTTCTTCATGATTTTCCCCAACAATCATAAAATTCATATGCTGACCAATTATCTCATCGATTGAATAACCGATAATCTTTGCCAAGCCTGGATTAGCATATTTTATATACTCCTTATCATCAATTAGTAATATTACATCACCTGCCTGTTCTACCAACGACCTGAAATACAACTCCCTTTCCTCAATTTTCTTCCTACTCTTTACTGCCTCTGTAACATCCATTGAAATTACAAATACCCCTTCAATTTCACCATCAACTCCCCTGAATGGTTGGTAAATAAATGTTGAATAAATATCTTCAAACTCTCCATTTCCAGTTACATCAACCTGAAATAATACTTCTTTTCCTGAATAGGATTCACCAGTAGTATACACATTCTTTAATAGGGTGACGATACCCTGCCCTTCCATTTCAGGCATTACATCCATTAACTTTTTCCCATTCACATTAGTTTGGCCAATTGTATCAAGGAAAATTGGGTTGGCCATTTCAAACACCAAATCTTCACCAGTAAATATGCAAATAGATATTGGGGCAAATCTGAATAATTCTCCAAACCTTCTTAACTCGGCCTTTTGGGCTAGTTCATATTTCTTTTTCAGTGTAATATCCCGAGCATAGCATGCAACTCCCAATAATAAATTTTCTTTTTTTACTGGCTTAAAAGACACTTCTACCCATTCCTCCTTGGGAAATACAGTATGATCTATTATAGTAAACATTTCCCCACCAAATGCCCGTTCATAATGGGCCTGCCAGGTTGCCAAATTTACTGCACTAATACCTGCACCTGGATTATCTTTAGCAATTGTAGTAAATCCGGTTACTAGTTTCACCTTTTCCTCAAATGCCTTATTGGCAATCATTATTGCGCCCTTTGTATCTACCGACCACATCAGGTCCCGGGTATTGTTGATTAGGGCGCTTAGGTTACTACGCTCATACTCTACTTGCGCCAGGGCAGTTACATATTCTGTAATGTTTTTCTGGACCAAAAAAGCATATTCTACCTCCCCTTTTTCATTAAATACCGGACTAAGATGAGACTTATAATATTCCTTTATACCATTAGCATCCTCGTGCATCAATTCTGCTTCCTGATACTTACCTTCAAGAACATTGATACTCATTTTTATAACCGCCTCTTGCCTGTCTGCTGATACGAACTCGAGTATAGACATTCCCTTTTGCACCGCCTTATTGAAATATTTCAGTGCTTTACGATTGGCAGCTTCGTTAAATGCAATAATACTTCTATCCCTATCTATACAGAAAAGTACTTCCTCACTATATTTTAAGAAAATACCTAGTAATTGTTGATCGTTTATAAATTTATCACTTGTTAGGTTATTTATAAGCCTGGGCGCGATGGTTAATGTGTAAATCCTGTTTTCTTTATTTCTACCAGAAAGTGATTGCAAAATCACCTCTGCCACAAATATTTCTCCGGATTTTTTTGCAACCTGAACTTCCTTAGATACTTTCTTAAGACGTGTAGCTAAACCAATTAAATCTGCAATAGCTTCATTATATATTCCACCTATAGATAGAAACTGAGTGTAATGATGTCCTTCAATTTCTTCAATGGTATACCCTAATAATGATTCAGAATCATCATTACAGCTTAAAATTTTCCCATCCCCATCCAACAAATAGTAAGCTGTTTCATGAATAAAATCTGTATTCACATCACCGCTTCCAGAATCATTCTGCATAAATAAAGAAATTACTATTCGTTCATCTGTTTGTCAATTCTGTAGAAATCCCAGAAAATTATTTCAACCGGTTTTCCGTATGGCAAACAGCCTAGATTATATTTCAAACCCTTGTTAACATACCGTTTACTATATTAATTTATTGTGAAGGTAAAAAAAAATCCAGACTAATTATTGGCTCGGAAACATGGAAATATCCCATAACCATCAATTAACGTTCCTCCATTAGTGCTTATTTCATGCAAATTGTTTAATATTTAAATAACTCAAATAAACAAAACCAGCATGAACAAATAATGTGTTTGTACGGGAAATCGCAATTCAATACATTAAAAGACATTACACAAGCAATAATTGCCTATACTTAAAGTAGGTATTGAACAATATACACCGGTTATTCACCACAATTAAATAACCTTTTTTTACCTGTAAGCTCATTAACCAAGTATATTATTGAGAAAACCCGAATCATTAACAAATAAACAACATCGCAACTCGTAATTTTTTGAGTAAAACTGTCAATTATGGCACCATTAACCATAAAATATTCGACTAAATGGGAACAATTCGTATAAAATACCAAATATCTTTTGAAAACTACATCGCAATTTACCCAAAGATTTACCAGATTAATCCTAAAGGTTTTTTGGAATACAATAGTAATTAGCCTTACAATCTTAGCGCCCAATAAGTTTTACCTATAACCCAATTATCATTTTTTTGTAAAATAATCAATCAAACGTTTGTTTAATTTTAAACAGATGTTTAGTTTTGCACTCAGAAAAGAATAGATGAAGAATGATCTTTAAATTTTGATTTCGAAGAAATGGACTACAACGAGAAACAAATTGCAATCATCAATACCGGAGAGAAACTCTTTGCCCTAAATGGCTTTGACGGAACATCGGTAAGGGATATTGCACATGAGGCCGGTGTAAACGTGGCCATGATTTCCTACTACTTTGGCTCAAAGGAAAAACTAATGGAAGCCGTTTTCGAGAAGCGTACTAATGATACACGCATCAAGGTGGAAAACTTAATACAGGATACCAAATTGACTCATCTCGACAAAGTTAACATCCTGATAGATGATTATGTAGAGAAGTTCATTGAGCGCCAGCAGTTCCACAAAATAATGATGAGAGAGCAGCTTATAGAAAATGATACTCCAATTGCAGGTTTCATTCATGAGCTCAAAAAGAAAAACTACCAATCAATTAAAAACCTGATTCACGAAGGCCAGAAAGCCGGGGCATTCAAGAAAAATATTGATATACCCCTAATGATGGCAACAATGGTAGGTACAGTAAGCCACCTCATCACCTCTCAAAGGTTCTATAGGGAAACCAACAATCTTGAACACCTTACTGACGAGGAATTCAAAAAACACATACGGAAGAAACTAAGTACCCATTTGAAAAACCTCTTTAAAAATTCACTTTACAATGAAGCATAGATTGATATATAAATTCACCGTTGCAATATGCATGCTATTTGCTGCACCAGGTAGCCATGTCCTGGCACAACAACCGAAAAACATACCACTACCCGAGGCTATTAAAATGAGCCTCGCCAATAGTGGACAAATAAAAATAGCCAACTTTAAGGTAGCCGAGGCCAATGCTAACTACCACGAAGCAAAGGACAACTACCTACCCGACCTTAAGGTCTCAGGATCTTACTTAAGGTTGAACAGCCCTAATGTAGACCTGAAAATAAAACTAGGCAGCAGTAGTGGTGGTGCATCCAAACCAGGTGCTGTAGACCAGGCTACTTATGGTATGCTAAATCTGTCGATGCCTGTATTTTCAGGCTTTAGGATTAAATATGGTGTGGAGTCGGCAAAATATATGGCCCAGGCTGCTAAGCTGGATGTAGAAAACGACCGTGAGGATGTAATAAATAGTACTATTCAGGCATATAGTAATCTTTTCAAAGCACGCAATAGTGTGGATATGGTAGGTGAAAACCTTGCCAGGGAAGAACAAAGGGTTAAGGATTTCAACAACCTTACAAAAAACGGCTTAATGTCGAGGAATGATCTCCTTAAAGCCGAATTACAGAAGTCGAATATTGAGTTAGCACTACTAGATGCCAAAAACAACCTGAAAATGGCTACAGTAAATATGAACCTTTTACTCGGCTTGCCTGAAAATTCAGAACTTATACCCGATACTTCTATATTGTTTAATATAGGCGATCCAGGGCCGATAGTTCAGTGGGAACAAATAGCCCTGACAAATAGAAAAGACGCTGCAGCTCTTGCTGTGCGTGAAAAAGCAAGTGAATCGGCTATTAAAGCTACTAAAGCGCTGTATTATCCGGGTATTGCTGTAACAGGTGGCCTCATTGCTGCTGATGTACCTAACCTTTTGGTTATCAACAATGCAATGAATATTGGTCTGGGCCTGCAATATAATATTGCTTCCATTTGGAAAACACCGGCAAAATTGGAACAAGCTACTGCACGTATGCACCAACTGCAGGCTACACAGAATATACTGAATGATGGTATTCGCCTACAGGTAACCAAGGCTTATGAAGATTATCTGCTCAGCTCAAAGAAAATTGAGGTTTATGCACGTGCTATAGAGCAAGCTAATGAAAACTATAGAATTACAAAAAATAAACACACCAATAGCCTTGCTACTACTACCGAATTACTGGAGGCTGACGTAGCCCAATTGCAGGCCATGCTCAATTTCTCCTTTTCTAAGATAGATGCGGCAGTGGCCTATTTTAAATTACAACAAACCGCAGGTATCCTCGAAAAAGAAATAAACCAAAACAAGACAAAAACAATTAATCACAAAATATTAAATTTTCCTACATAATGGCACAAGTAAATGAAGTAAAAACAGCCCCAATGGCAGAAAACGAAGCACCTAAAAAGAAAAACAAGATATTCCCAATAGTACTAACAGTATTGGTACTGGTAGGTGGCACGTTTGGTGCTATTAAGTACATCCATGGTCAGCATCACCAGGAAACTGATGATGCCCAGATTGAGGCAAATATCAGCCCGGTGATACCACGCATATCTGGTTATATTACCGAAATCAGGGTTAAGGACAACCAGAAGGTGAAGAAAGGAGATACCCTTTTAATTCTTGACAACCGTGCCGGATTGATTCAATTGGCACAAGCCGAGGCCGCTTTAGGCGTATCACAAAGCAATCTGGGTGTAGCCAGCGCTACTACTACAGCGTCAAGGGCTAATATTTCTTCATTCGAAGCTAATGTTACCACCATTGATGCCCAGATAGAAGCCGCTAAGATTACCCTGCGTAGGGCAAGCCAGGATTATGAGCGCTATGCTAACCTGATAAAGGACCAGTCAATTACCCAACAGCAATTCGACCAGGCCGAAGCTGCTAAACAATCGGCAGAGCGCCAGTTGCAGGTATTGACCAACCAAAAAAATGCAGCCAGCCGCCAGACTAATGCAGCATCTTCGCAAAGCAATGCCACATCTACACAAATAGGCGTAGCTAATGCAACCATAAAGCAGCGTGAAGCTGATGTGCAAAATGCACAGTTGAACCTTTCCTACACCATTATTACAGCCCCGGAGGACGGACATATAGCCCGTGTAAATGTGCAGATAGGACAATTCCTCCAGGCAGGCCAGTCCCTGTTCAATATTGTATTAGATAGCAATCCATGGGTTGTTGCCAATTTCAAGGAAACACAGGTTACCAAAATGCGTGTGAACCAAAAAGTATATGTGCATGTTGATGCCTTCCCTGGTCACGACTTTGAAGCAAAACTAGCTTCATTCTCACCAGCCACAGGCGCCAAATTCGCCCTATTACCCCCTGACAATGCATCAGGCAACTTTGTAAAAGTAGTTCAGCGCCTCCCTATCAAAATCGAATTCACCGGCAACGATCCCCTACTCAAGGAACTAAGAGCCGGAATGAATGTGGATGTGGACGTAAACCTGGACTAGTTTTAATTCAAAAGTCAAAATTAAAAAGTCAAAAGCCGAGATGGAAACAAATGAAGGACAAAATGATGCTGGAAAGCAGGAGACGATATTTAATATTAAACATCGTGCCTATAATTTCTCCAAAAACATTGTCCTTTATGTTGGACAGGTCAAAATAGAAAAAGTCTATTTTTCAATTTACGACCAATTAGTGAGAAGTGCTACTTCAATAGGTGCAAATCTGGTTGAAGGTAGTGCTGGTTCTTCGAAAAATGACTTTTTGAAATTTTATACTATAGCCCTTAAATCTGCAAATGAAACCAAATATTGACTCTGCCTAATTCGCGATACTATGGAAATAGACAAACAGATTATAACTGAGTTGATTAATGAAGCAGACCAATTATCGAAAATCATTGCCAAAATTATTATTTCATCTAAATCTCATTATTAGCATTCAAATAGCTTCTGGTGATTTCTTAAGTTAGACCCTTATAATAAATACATTTAGTTATACAAAGGTTCAAAATTACAGAACAAGATAAAGGCATACTTCTCTAAAATGCCTTAAAATGATGGTTTTTGAATTTTGAATTTTGAATTTTGAATTTAACAAATGAACGACTCACTAATAGAATACGGACCGCGGAGGGTGATTATCACCATTACTGCTATATTCTGTGCCCTGCTCGAAATAGTAGATACTACTATTGTGAATGTGGCACTTAATGATATGAAGGGCAACCTTGGTGCCACACTAAATGAAATAGGATGGGTAATTACGGCCTATGCCATTGGCAATGTAATTATTGTACCTATGACCAGTTGGCTGGGTGCACAGTTTGGCAGGCGCAACTATTTTGCAGCTTCCATCATGATTTTCACGGTGTTCTCCTTCCTGTGTGGGCATGCAAGTGGTATTTGGCAACTGGTATTCTACCGTTTTGTGCAGGGACTAGGTGGCGGTGCCTTATTGGTTACCTCACAAACCATCATTACTGAAAGCTACCCGCCCGAAAAACGCAGCATGGCACAGGCTATTTATGGCCTAGGGGTAATTATTGGTCCAACCCTTGGCCCACCACTTGGAGGTTATATTGTAGAGCATTATTCATGGCCTTACATTTTCTATATCAATATCCCTATTGGTGCTATTGCTACCCTACTTACCCTACAGTTCGTTCGTAGCCCTAAATATGCTGCAAAAAAATTGGCTAGTGAGGTTGATTGGTTAGGAATTGGTTTATTGGCAATATCAGTTGGCTCCCTACAATATGTTCTAGAGCGCGGCCAGGAAGAAGACTGGTTCAGTAGCACCATAATATTATCATTGGCAATTACAGCTGTATTTGGTTTCTTTTTCTTCATTTGGCGGGAGCTTATAGCTAAAAACCCGATAGTAGAACTAAGAGTACTCAAAAACGGCAACCTGAGAGTAGGAACTATCTTGTCCTTCATACTCGGTTTTGGTCTCTATGGGTCTACATTTATCATTCCCTTATATTGCCAGAGTATCCTTGGCTGGACAGCACAGCAATCGGGTGCATTGATGATACCTGCGGCACTTACTACTGCATTTATGATGCCTTTAATAGGCAAAATGCTGCAAAAAGGAGCCAAGGTACAGGTACTTGTAGCTATAGGCATGTTCATTTTCTTCATGTATAGCTTCTGGGGCTATAGAATTCTTACCCCTGACACAGGTAAGGATGCATTTTTCTGGATGCTGATTTTCCGTGGATTAGGAATGGGATTACTTTTCATACCAATCACAGCCCTATCCCTTTCTACCTTAAAAGGACAGGAAATAGGTCAGGGTGCCTCATTTACGGGCATGATGCGGCAACTGGGCGGTTCATTCGGTATAGCCATGATTACCACATTTATGGCAAGGCAAAATATTGTTCACCGTAGTGCCCTAGTTTCTCACCTATCTACCGACAACCCTGTAGTTCAACAGCGTGTGTTGGCTTTACAACGTGGAGCAATGGCCCATGGCAATTCACCTGATTTTTCATTGAAAACCGCCTACCAAACTATCGAATACATGGTTATGCGGCAGGCGGCAGTACTTTCTTATATGGATGTATTCCTTTATTTGGGTATGATGTTTCTTTTTTGTATCCCATTTGTGCTAATGGTTAAGGCCAAAAAAGATAAAAAAGCTGAGAAAGTTGATTTAAGTGAGGCAATGCATTAATCAATTATTCTTATTGAAATCCCCCTGTCACATTACATTCAGGGGGATTTTTTATGTTTAGGCAGATAAGCACCTAGATCAATGGTTAACGCATATAAATCTATATGTCACCATTTGGTTAACCAAGCAAACCTTTTAATTGAAACCAGTTGTAGTTTCTTTGTAAAAAAATAGTCCAAAGTAATTTTTTATTTCATAGAATACATATATTTGTTACTAAACCTCAATATACTAACCCTATCCTAGGCTAATCAGCAATGGTTGGGTGTTGGTTAATATTTATTGGGGCTTATTGACAAAATATTTACAATTAACGCTGAATTTCGATAAATTTTATACTTTTGAACTATGATGACTAATCAGGAGAACAACAGGATTAACTCACAGGAACAAAGCCAGAACGCACAACAATCAGCCAGCGACAACCAGTCGCAGCATAAGTGCGCTAATTGCGGTTGGGGAACTACCCCAATTGCTGACATTTGCGAAAATTGCGGAGAGTGGCAACTAAAGGGAAAATGTAATTTCTGCTATGCCGAGGTTGAGGATGGACAAAGGTTTTGTTCAGAGTGTGGTAATCCACCTACAGGTATTACCTGCGGATTTTGCGGAACATTGAGCCACTTCGATTTTTGCCCTAAGTGCAATGCCGGCCTTACCCGTCAATCTACGGAAACCATCCAGATGATTGCCAATTCGGTTGAGTTCCAAAATGTAGTTAATGCTTTAGTGAACACAGATGGCATAGATGAAAGTGGTGAAATCAATGACCAGGGGATTGATACACTTAAGAATTACCTATCTAAGTTTACTGAGAAGAAAACAAAGAAAAAAAGTAGTTTTTCGCTCAACGACAAACCTGATACTGATGCCAGTGAAAACCTAAAATCGCTGGAACAATCTAAAAAGAACATATCTACTGAGCAGCTGAAGGAATTGGAAATAAAGCATAAGGAAGCTTTAGCTATGAAATTGCTTGAAGATACACGTGCAAAGATTTTCCCAAACAACCAGGAAGCACGAAAATTCTTTGGCGCGCTAAAAGTACTTTTACCTCAGGTAATACAGAAAAAGAACCCTACCGGATGGAGATGTAATGCTTATTACAACCTGCATGCGGGAGGCCCACAAGAATGTTCTGCAACATGTTCGGGCGGTACCTGGATATATGAGATAGTCACAGAAAATGGCTTTAACCATACTGCAATATGAGTACACAGAGGACAGGTGCAGACTATATAATTCCGTCTGACCTCCCCGGTGGAGGTACAATGCGAGTTGATAGTCCTATCATATCTTCTATTGTACCACAAGCAGTTAATTCTTATCAGCAACCGCAGCAGGTAGTACAACAATTATCACCTTTGCAAGGGCAACCACCCCAGCAACCAGGTAATAACCAGCAGGTAATATCATCTTCATTGACCAATGAGATAGTATTAAACGGCAATAAGTACCAAATAGTAAAGCAGATAGCCCGATCGGGTGAGGCTGAAGTATTTTTGGTTACTTACAATGGCACCCCACTGGTTTTTAAATACTACTATTCACAATACAAACCTAAGGACGAAATCCTAATAAAACTGAAGAGTTTAAGGCATCCCTATATCATAGCCCTTTATGATTACGGGTTTTACCATGACCGGTTTTTCGAAATATCAGAATATGCACAAGGTGGTACATTAACGGATGCAAGTCCAATCACCAGCCTTCAAAAGACCCGTGAAATTGTAGACCAGATTGTAGAAGGACTGAATCATTGCCATCAGAAAGGTATTATACATAGGGATATTAAACCTGAAAATATTTTTTACCGCACCACCTACCGTAAGGAAATTGCGATTGGAGATTTTGGTATAGCCTCAAATCTTAAAGAAGGAGAAGAACTGGTACGTACCACAATGGCACGAACCAGCCTTTATGCCGCGCCCGAATTGTTTACCAATATTGCCGGAAAAACTACCATTGAGAAAAGTGTAGACTACTATGCATTAGGAATGTCTCTATTGCATTTGTGGTTTGGACGCGACCCGTTTGAAGATGTGGATGAGTTTGGTATTATGCGCCTTAAAAGTGAAGGGCGTGTTCTATTCCCTGATAATATTAATGATGATGTTGAAAACCTGATTAAGGGTTTGATTACGGTAAATCCACGCGACCGCTGGGGTTACTATGAAGTAAAGGCATGGCTGAATGGTGAGGATGTAAAGGTGATGTATCAATCGGTAAAATTTGATTACAAACCTTATACATTTGGTTTTATAGATGGGGAACAGGTGGTGGTAAATAATCCCAAGGACCTGATTTTCTACCTGGAAAAATACCCAGACAAGGGCGAAGGACACCTTTACCGTAACTCAATAGCCAAGTGGATTGAAACCGTAGACCCAGGACTTTACAATGACCTTATGGACATTGTGGAACAGGACTACCCTAAAGACAGGTCAGCAGGATTGACCAAGGCCATATATATTTTAGACCAGGAGCGTGCTTTCAGGGGCATTGATAAATCAAAGCTAAGAACCCAGGAGGAAATAGCCGCACATTTCGAGTCGAACTTCGAACATTATGTAGAGGATTTACAAAATCCAAATGCACCTTTCTATATTTTCCTTGAGTCAAGAAATTATAAAGCCAATGCTGATGAATACCGCAATTTTTTCAAAATTGCAGAACCAGAGGCAGCTCTTAATACATTAATATTCAAGCTTGAAGGTTCAGATAAGTTCATTATTGGCGATTACACCATCTACCAACCTGAGGAATTACTGAAGGTGGATAATGCTACTTTGGACATCATCATAAAGAATCTTTCTAATATAAATTCTAAACTTTCTATATGGATTACCAGCTTCAAAAAACTGCAACCATCAATAGAAAAATGGCATAAGTTAGGCCAATACGATAGTGTTACCCTACGATATGCACTACAACAGGGCTTTTATTTCAATGGTTCGGTAGCCTATAATACACAGGACCTGTACTCATTACTCAAGAACAATTTCCAGGCATTCTTTTCAGAGTTTGGCACTACAGATAATAGGGATAATGCAAATTACTGGTTGAAGAATTATATGGACTCGTCCTTTTGTAAGGCAGCCATTGATTATATGACTTCGGAAAGCTATACCGATAAGGAATTCATACTGCTATTGAGCTATTCATTTAGCGAATATGAAGAAACAGGCATGAACCTTTATGATGTGATTAGTTATTTGCTACCCTATGTAAAGAATAAAAAATCGGACAATAAAAAGACGGGTAATAAAATCCTACTTCAGAATATTGTAGACGTTCATCAGCAAAACATAGAGCAATACTGGAAAAAAGAAGTTCAAACATCTGCTCTTCTTTTCAGAGATAGCCTACAGGGATTTGTAGATTGTGTAGCAAAAAACACCCCCTCCTACCCCGAATTGTTTACCCAGCTTAC
>CAIWHI010000311.1 GCA_903912435.1 uncultured Bacteroidota bacterium
CCTGCCCAGGTATTTGGCCAAATAGCCCATAGCCCATAGGTAGGTGCAGATATCGGCAGGCCATGGTGCCATCCATAGCCATATTTTGGCATCTTCGTTTTTCGATAGTTCATTAGCGGCAAGTAGCATCCGCTCCAGGTCATCAACCACTACAGGGTTAGTATCATTGCCTATTACTTCATTCCAGAAGTTACTCCTCAACTCTGAGAACTTTTGACCCTCTGGTTTTACCAATGGCCCTACACTTAATACATCTTTGATAACCACTACAGTACCATGCATAGAAGGTTCCTTACTTATTGCTTCTTTTAGTGGTTTGGCAGCCACATCACCGGTAACTATATGGTAAATCATCGTTTGTAAATTAGCGTAGCAAATGTACTGTTATCAGGAGTATTTTGGAATATTACTAAACATTGAATAGGTTTGGTATGCCACAGACAATGAAATACTGGAAACACATACTCATCCTATCTGCACTTATAATAGGTGTGGTCGTATATCTGTTTTTTAAGAATCCTCAGGTCATTAAAACCATGAATTACTTCAATAGGCTGCCTGATACGGTTTTGATTCAGCCCTTTGAGGACATGAATGAGGCGCAGGCACAATATGTGTATCAGGGGTTGAAGCATGTTTATCCTTCTGTAGTTTTATTGCAAGCCAAGGCTTTGCCAGAATGTGCCTGGTATGCTCCAAGGGCCAGATATAAGGCAGATTCTATAATTTTGGTACTCAAAAAGCGGCAAGATTTTGGCTATGTAACACTAGGGATTACAGACAAGGATATAAGCACTACTAAGGGCGATGTAGCAGACTGGGGAATAATAGGGCTAGGTTACTTGCCTGGGAGCGCTTGTGTGGTATCCACTTTCAGGCTCAATAAATCTAAACTCAATGAACAACTCCTAAAGGTATGCCTACACGAATTAGGTCATACACGAGGATTGCGTCACTGTGAGGTAAAGACCTGCTATATGCGGGATGCAGAAGGCCATAATACTGCTGATGAGGAATATGAGTTTTGTGCATCATGCAGAAAGAAACTGGAGGCAAAAGGGTGGGTTTTTAAGTGAGTGTGGCATTAATTGAGCGTTGTTTCTTATCATTAGATTAAATCCCTACTTTATCCACAGCCTAGGGATAAATATATTTCTGACACTTATTAAAACCATTAATTTTACTGTGTGTGCCTAGCCCTAAATGGGCTAAGTCGCTATTTGTATTAAGTGAATTTTAACCTAGTAAAGAAAATTGATGCGGTTCAAAAATATTTTTCTGTGTTTATTTCTTCTTGTGGCTTTGCCAACAGGAGCTCAGGAATCTATGATGACTGAAATTTCCTACCCTTTTCTCGAAAAGTTAATTGCAGTAGCCAAGGCCAACTACCCCAAGGCTAAAGTTTATGATAGTAAGGTAACTATTGCCAAAATAGCTATGCATAAAGCAAAGCAGGATTGGTTTAATATAGTTTCGTTCAACTATTTGTATAGCCCAAATAATAGTACTACTCTGGTAAACCCTACCTTGTTGAATGGTTATCAATTTGGGGCATCTTCCAGCGTAGGTAATATACTCCAGAAACCAGGGATGATAAGGGCTGCAAAAGAGGATTACAATATTGCTGTTTTAAATCAGGAAGAGTATAATGTGAATCTGGAAACGATAGTAAAGCAGCGGTATTTTGCCTATATACAACAGATGACTTTGCTGAACTGGAAAACAAAATCGCTGGGGACTACCGAAAGTGCACTTACTGAGATTAAATACAAATTTGGAAAAGGGGAGGAAACCTTTGATAATTACAACAGGGCAATGGGCTCCTATTCCGCAGCCATACAGTCGAAGATAGAAGCTGAGGGGGCATTTCTTATTGCCAAAAGTAATCTGGAAGAGATTATAGGCGCTAAATTGGATAGTATTAAATAATGGAAGTAAAGAAATTTATAAATATCCTCAAAAAGCACAAGTATGGCATAATGGCAATACCTGTGCTGGTGATGCTGCTTACCTTTTTTCTAACTAGGAAATTACCGGACATATATACGTCAAAGGCTAGGTTGTCGGCAGGATTGACGGATGGTTCACAGATAATACAGGAAAACCAAAACGTACAGGAGTCGAAAATTAATCAGGAATTTACCAACCTGATTCAGACTATACAACTTAAAAAGGTTTTTAACCAGCTATCTTACCAGCTAATACTACACGACCTGACCGCAGAAGAGCCATTGAGGGCACCAAGTAAGTTGCTGAAACAACTCAATGAAAATGCCCGCAAGCATGCTATTGAGGTGTATACAAATATGCTGGCCAACAGGGAAGCATTATCTTATTTAGATAAGGACCAAAAGGGCCTGACTGAGGTAATTAAATCAATGAATTACAATTATGAGGCCCTGTATGGTAAAATAAAGATATACAGGGTGGAGAATAGCGATTTCATTGATATAGAATATGATTCAGAAAATCCGCTGCTCTCTGAGTTTGTAGTAAATACTTTATGCAAGGAGTTTATTAAGTATTATTCTGAAATTACCAATGCAAATGGGCTAAAGGCAATAGATTTTCTGGGTGATTTGCTCAATAAGAAGAGGGATACCCTGAATATGAAAACGGAAAGCCTCAAAAAGTATAAAATTGAGCAAAAAGTACTTAACCTGAATGAACAGGCAAAAAGCCTTTATGCCCAGATATCTGATTTTGAAACAAGGCTGGAGCTAGCCCAGAAAGAAGTAGATGCTAATACAGGTGCTATTAGGGAGATTGATGGCAAATTCAACCCGCAAGACAAGCAGTATGCAGAGGCCAGGATGCAGACAATCAACACTGAAATTATATCATTACAAGACCAATTAAACGGCCTTAATGACCAGTACATAAAGTCTGGTTTTGATAAAAATATTAAGTCGAGAATAGACGGACTGAGGGAAACCATTAAGCAAAAAATAGACCAGGCTGCTGATAGGAATGCTGCAAATCCGCTTTCTGCGAAGAATAGCCTTATAGCCCAAAAGCTTAAGCTCTCTATTGATCTCGAATTGGCTTCAAGTAGTATTCCATCTTTGAAATTCGCATTATCCAATTTGCACCGAAGATTAGATATGTTAGTGCCCCATGAGGCAGTTATTCAATCTTATGAAAGTGACATTGCAGTGGCCGGGCAGGAATACATGGAAATACTGAAGAAATTTAACCAAACCAATATGGATGTTAATGCTTCAATTCATGTAAAGCAGCTTGAGATAGCAGCACCTGGACAAAAGCAACCATCTAAAAAGCTGATTCTTGTAATACTAAGTGGTTTGGTATGCTTTATCTTTTATATACTCATTCTTTTTGTCATCTTCTATCTCGATGAGTCGGTGAAGGTGCCTATGGACCTGTATAATAAAACTGACCTGCGAGTGCTTGGTTTTTTACCTGTAGTGGTTAGCTCACTCACAGAAATCCAAAAGTTGTGGAGTATAGAGCCACCGGGAAATGAGGTGAGGAAACTGCTCAATTCGGCCAGGCAGGATATACAGAGAATTAACCCTATTGCTAAAAAGAGCGTTTCTAAGAACGACTTCAAGCGGCTTATTCGGGCTACCAGGTTCGAAATCAATATGGCATTGATGGGTGGGCGTAATCTGGTAATTACCAGTATGGTGGAGGATGAAGGTAAAACCCTTGTTTCGCTGAGCCTGGTGAGTGCCTACCAGATGATGAATAAAAAAGTGATGCTGATAGATGGTAACTTCCTGAACCCGGCTATTACCGAAATTACACATCCCAAGTACTTTATAGAAGACTATCTGACCGGGGCAATACCATTAGAACGCCTGGCAATAGATGGTAATGTATGTGTGCTGGGTAATTATGGAAATGATATTTCCTTATTCGAAATAGATACCGAGTTCCAGATATCCCAAAAATTGCTGGAATTGAAGGATGTATTTGACATCATCATTATTGAGGCATCAGCATTAAGTACCTTGAACCAATGTAAGGAATGGATAGTAGTGGCAGATAGGGTATTGTCGGTTTATGAGGCTAATACCAATATCACCCACGAAAAGAAGATACATGTGGAGTACCTAAAATTGCTGGAAGGGAAATTTATTGGTTGGATATTGAATAAGGTAACAGAAAAGCCATTGTAAGGTTTTAGTAAAATACTAATTTGGGTGCTGATTTTGCCCAAAGAAGGATTTATTGTTGTGATTATCACATTGTACCCTTAAAATTTGACTTCAAAAATGGTTTCAAAAATACTCTATGATATATGGTTGCTCATCCAGGCTTTAATAGGCTATAACCTTGTATTGCCTCTATTTCTCTACCTCCTTTGGTTAATAAAAAGAAAGCCCGGTGGTATGAAGGCACCCGCTAATATGACCGAAAGTGACTATGCGGTAATAGTAACAGCCTACGAACAAACCGATACCCTGCCTCCGGTTATAGAGTCTATCTTAAATCTTAACTACAAGAATTACGTTATTTATATAGTGGCAGACAAATGCGATATCTCTAACCTGAAATTTGAAGACAAGAGGGTAGTGGTACTGAGGCCACCCGAAACATTGGCCAGCAATACCCGTTCCCATTTTTATGCCATTCGCAATTTCATTCGCCAGCACGACCGCCTTATTATCATTGATTCCGATAACCTGATTGAGGCCAATTGCCTTACCGAACTGGATAAGTATTTTGCAGCAGGTTTTGTGGCTGTGCAAGGATTAAGGAAGGCCAAAAACCTGGATACTACCTATGCCTGCCTTGATGCATCAAGGGATATTTATTACCATTTTTATGATGGGGAGGTCTTGTTCAATATAGGTTCATCGGCCACATTGGCGGGTTCGGGTATGGCGTTTAAAACCGCCCTTTATCGCGATTACCTGGAACAACTGGATATTACCGGGGCAGGATTCGACAAAGTGTTGCAAAAGGAAATTGTAAGCCGGGGTAACAGGATTGCCTTCAACGAAAATGCGATAGTATATGATGAAAAAACCAGCCGTTCAGACCAGTTGGTAAAACAAAGGGCAAGGTGGATAAATACATGGTTCAGGTATTTTACTTTCGGTTTTACCTTGATAGGCCGTGGTCTGGCA
>CAIWHI010000312.1 GCA_903912435.1 uncultured Bacteroidota bacterium
CCCCAAAACCCCAAAACCCCATAAATATGGATTATATTAATTGTTATATAATGAAACAATAAAAGAAAATAGCAGAACAAGCTATCCTTTCTGCTCTTTCTACCCAGCAGAAAGATCATATTTATGATTATTCCGACATACAGAAGGTCAATTGCTCATCTGATGGTACAGAATTAACCCTTAGGCACGGAAACATTACCGAAACCATAAATGGCAAAATACTAGTAGATGCCACAGGCCGAAACAGGGCTATACTTGAAAAACTCAATACCCCATCCCAGCATTTCGATAGCCTTATGGCTTTTAGCTGCCATATACCCTATCAGAAACACCCTGCCATTAAGCATCCGGTATTTATAGAATCATTCGAACAGGGCTGGGGAATAATATCTACCCTTTCTGCAACCCAGAGTGTATTTACCTTATTTACCAATAAAGAAAACCCAGGCTGGCAAGAATTCAGAAAACATGAAAACTGGCCTAAAATATTGGCTAATACTACCTTGCTAAAGGATTTTTCACTACCTCATGAATCTATCAACGTAAAAGGTGGTTTGGCCAATTCTTCCAAAGCCATTGCCATTGCCGGACAGAATTGGATGGCTATAGGTGATGCCGCACTTGCCTTCGACCCTCTCTCATCACATGGCATCACCAATAGCCTATACACTATTCAAAATGCCGCATCAGCCATTGAGAATTACATAAATAACAGTGCCACGGCATTGAATGAGTATGCCCAAAATCTTAATGAAATCTTTGACCAATATCTAAAAACTAAAAACCAGCTCTACACCAACGAGCGCAGATGGCCTCACTCACCTTTCTGGCAAGCCGCAACAACGTAAACTGGCATTTTTTGATAGGTGGAAGGAGAAGTGAAAAGTAAAAAGTGTAATAATAAGGGCTAGGTTCCCTCATTTGAAATTGGCATAATAAGACAAAACTAGCTTAGCTTGCCTGCAACATCTTGCTATTGCTGTTTTTCTTAATCTGGTAAATGGAATTGGCAAACTCATTTACATTCTGGTTCAGATTAATCTTACCATCAGGTATATTAATTTTCATATCACGCTCGCAATAATAAAGTAGCAGGTTAAACTCCTGATTATTCATTGCCAGGTTCTTTTCAAGTAGGGCATTCTCATTAATGAGTGCCTTATCAATCAACATTTGCTTGTTGAGGATAGTGATGAGCTTCTTCTTAATTTGCTTCATAGAACAGTAACGGTTTGAATAAATAGCAGCACAAACTGTGCCAGCATTTGCTTTTCCCGCAATTTTAACAGTAGTAGAACTGTTAAAATACTGTAATAAACACCAGAGAGGGAATTAATCAAAAATTAATGGCTAAAAAAGTACTTCAATGCAGATGACCTTGCATCAGACTCGTGGCAGTTGAGGTGTATATCCTGCACAAAGAGTGTCACATTTTCATAGTCCCATTTCTTAATAATTTCCTTTTGCACGTCAGAAAACTCATTCCCATTTACATAAAGCGGTCCATAAAAATCATGCCCTGGAGCCTGTAATGACAAAGTAAAACCCGAAACCTTACATCCTACCGAATCAGTAATAAGAAAAGGATTAGACAATAAATCAGCACGTGTAGTATTATAGGTAGGAATATTAGCAATCCAAACCCGTGGTTCAGGAGCAACTGCACTTACAGTTTGGGTCGGGTCATTAATCTTCTTTTTCGATTTACGATTCTGCGCAATACACATCAACGATGGCAACATCAATAGTGAAATCAGGAATAAAAAAGCTTGTCTCATAAGAAAATTTGACTAAAGTTACGTAAAAAGAGGATTAAAGCAGGTGTTTTACACGACATCCCCATATCTTAACATACTATTTATAATACATAAGCCTCAATATCAAACCAAAATCTAACTCTTATTCAATCTGGTCCTTTCCCCAGAACGACTAATAACTATCTAACCCCGAACGTCTTTCTACTTTATACTTTCTACTTTCTACTCTAAAAAACACTTTTTAATTTTTAACCTTTACCTTTTACCTTCTCAAAAGTACTTCCCCATATAGCTCTTCTCCACCTTCTTCAATCCATCAGGTGGGCCTTCGTAGAGCAGGTAACCACCACCTACACCACCTTCCGGGCCCAGGTCAATGACCCAATCAGCACTTTTTATAACATCAGTATTATGCTCAATAACAACAATGGAATGACCCTGCTCTATCAGGGCATCAAAAGAACCTAATAGCTTTTTTATATCATGCATGTGCAGGCCGGTAGTAGGCTCATCGAAGATGAACAATACTTTTTCCTTCTGCCTTCCCTTACCCAGGAATGAAGCTAGTTTCACACGTTGGGCCTCACCACCACTTAGAGTGTTACTGCTTTGACCTAGCTTAATATATCCCAGGCCCACATCACTCAATGGTTGTAGTGCAGATGCAAGGCGTTTCTCATCTTCAAAAAACTCAATCGCCTGGTCTACACTTAGCTCCAATATATCATGAATACTTTTGGTGCGGTAGGTAACCTCTATCACCTCGTCCTTAAAGCGTTTACCCTTACAACTCTCACATAACAGGTGTACATCAGCCAGAAACTGCATTTCCACCACTACCTCACCCTCACCCTTGCAGGTATCACACCTGCCACCATCAGTATTAAAAGAAAAATGCTTTTCTTCAAAGCCACGCATTTTAGAGAGCGGCTGCTTGGCATATAGCTTACGTATCTCATCGTAAGCCTTAATATAAGTCACAGGATTACTACGTGACGATTTACCTATAGGGTTTTGGTCTACTTGCTCTATATGGGTAATGATATCCAGATCGCCACTTAGATTTCTAAAAAGCCCTGGCTTATCGCCTCCCTCCCCATAATGTTTCATTAGGGCGGGGTAAAGGGTTTGCTTAACCAGCGTAGTCTTACCACTACCACTTACCCCTGTTACCACACATAGTAGATTCAATGGAAAATCTACATCTACATTCTTCAGGTTATTTTGTTTGCATCCTTCAATCCTAATCTTGCCACTTGGTTTCCTTCTTATAGCTGGTGGGTCTATTTTCAGTTCACCACTCAGATACCTACCTGTGAGACTGGCTTTATTATCAATAAGCTCCTGGTAATTTCCCACAGCTACTACCTCCCCTCCCAGATGGCTTGCCAATGGCCCCATATCTATAATATAATCAGCCTCACGCATCATCATTTCGTCATGCTCCACTACTACCACGGTGTTGCCAAGATCACGAAGCGATTTCAAAACCCCTATTAATCTTTCCGTATCCCTGCTGTGTAACCCTATGCTTGGCTCGTCTAGTATATACAACGAATCAGTAAGATTAGATCCCAAGAATTTAGTTAATTGTATCCTTTGACTTTCCCCACCCGATAATGTATTAGCCAATCGGCTCAATGAAAGGTAACCCAAACCCACATCCAAA
>CAIWHI010000313.1 GCA_903912435.1 uncultured Bacteroidota bacterium
AACGCTCTTTTAAAAAATTTATATTTTACATATGTTCCTTGGGGCGCGCCCCAAGGAACATATGTAAAAGGGCCTGACACAGTTTATTTTACATTCCCCTGTCAAATCTGTTTTTGTTACCCCCATCACCAAAGCGGGCCTTAATTTGGAACCCGAAAGATTTGTAAATGGAAAGACAATCAGGACAATATCTCCTTTTTTCATTAATATTTCTCTTTAATGTCCTCTACTGTGTACAATTCCTCTTCATCATTAAGGAAATCAAATGATCCAGAGGATGCAGAAATATGTTCTATTCCTTTTTGCAAATCGTTTTCTTCTATCTTATGCAGAATGAAATCAGCAAAGTCAGCCACTTCCGCACCTTTGTCCTCAGGTAACATGTTTAAGACCCTTATTGTTTTTTCAATAATCTCCTCTCTCGACATATTAATCGTTTTAAGCAAATTTATCGAATTTTCATAAAAATCACAAAAAACGGATTTTGCTACTTGCAATAATAATCTATTGTTCTCTGGTTGAGTTTTTACTCAAGTCCAATCCTACTTAACGTATGTAATACCAATATACTCTTATGTGCATTGCCAACCTTCTCCATTTTCCAGCTGTTTGTAGTATTGGCAGAGGAGCCTGGGGTAAGGACTCCATCCCAAATTTCTTCACTTCCTCCCCCATCCCAAAACACCCTGAACTCCGCTGAACAATTAATTATTATCTTTGCCCTATGATTAATGAAAGTGACATTGAAGATGTATGGGATGATGAGGAGCCGGAAGCTGAGGTTGCCGAAGCTAGTGATGTGCCGGTGGAGCGTTTGCGCATGATAATTGAAAAACGCCAGGAACCAATACGCATAGATAAATACCTGGTTGCAAGAATTGAAGGAGGCACACGTAATAAGGTGCAGCAGGCTATAGATGATGGCTATGTGCTGGTAAATAATGAGGTTGTAAAGGCTAATTATAAAATAAAACCGGGAGATAATATAGTACTATTTGAAACCCGCAAACCCGAGAGCCAGGAAATAATACCCGAAAACATTCCCCTGAATATAATTTATGAGGATGATGACCTGCTTGTGGTGAACAAACCCGCCGGTATGGTGGTGCATCCTGCATGTGGTAATTATTCGGGCACATTGGTCAATGGCTTGTCCTACTACCTGCAACAGGAAAAGGTGGATATAGAAAACCTTTCTAGGGTAGGTTTGGTACACAGGATTGACAAGGATACAACAGGGCTGGTAGTAATAGGCAAAAAAGACAAGGCAATGAACCTGCTTGCAGCCCAGTTTAAAAAACATACGGTACACCGGAGGTATATTGCCCTTGTTTGGGGCGACCTGGAAGAAGATGAGGGTACAATAGTAGCCCACATAGGCAGGAACCAGCGGTTCAGGAAGATTATGGATACATTTCCCGAAGGCGACTATGGAAAGGAAGCAATAACTCACTATAAGGTGTTGGAGCGGTTTAACTATGTAACGCTTGTAGAGTTGCGCCTGGAAACCGGCCGCACCCACCAAATCAGGGTGCACATGAAACACATAGGCCATCCATTGTTTAGCGATGGTACCTATGGCGGTGACAGAATCCTAAAAGGCACAGTCTTCACCCGTTACAAACAGTTCATTGATAATTGCTTTGAAATACTGCCTCGCCAGGCACTACATGCCAAAGAACTGGGCTTTAGCCATCCCTCCACAGGTGAGTGGCTCCAATTCGACAGCGAAATCCCCGACGACCTAAAACAAGTCATCGAAAAATGGCGCTCCTACACCGGTGGTATGACCAAACAATTGAGGCAAAAACTGGATAATATTTAATTGGGAAATAGGGATTAGCATATACGATGGGAAATGTCCTGGGATTGTGGCACTATGTCATTGATACACCAATTTCCCATTGTACGCTCCCATAGCGTTGCCATGGGCTAGGTTATTTAGCCCCGTTGGGGCAATTATGCAAAAAAATGCAAAATATTCTGTTGTGTCGCCCTGGAAGGGCACAATATACTAGCCCAGGGCATCGCCCTGGGTTGTTTGATTATCAACGATTTATAAGCCCTGAATGGGCGCAATCCCAGAGTACCGATGGCTTTCGGTAGGCATCGCCCATCGACACGGAAGGGCATCAACATACATTTATGAGCATCGCAAATTCTATAAATCAATTGTATTGCCCCAGCGGGGCTACCTGTTTGTAGTAAAAAAAACAGAAAAATGGAGTCTGCCCCAGCAGGGCTACCGGTATATT
>CAIWHI010000314.1 GCA_903912435.1 uncultured Bacteroidota bacterium
AGCCGGCGGGTCATAAACCACCAGAACTTTTGCGACTTATCCTTATAGTTATAAATCTGCTCAGCTGTGAATACAATATAAATGGCATAGAGTAGGGCAGGGGCAAATGAACCCAATAACCCAGTAACTGTTTCTGCGTTTTGTTTGGCTATCAATAAGATACAAGTGGTTAGTAGATATATTGCTATAAACACCGAAAAGTAACGTAGTCGCGTAAATCCCCAACCTATTAGCCAGCCACCAGTAAATAAAATGGCAAAAACCAGAAACTGTATAGATATGAAAAAACTGTCAAATTCGCCAATAGCATACTTATCCAGCCCTTTGTAAATGCTGTATAAGGCTACTATCAATACACTAAAGGGTACTAAAAACCTGAACCTAAATGAATAAAACAAAGCAGCCAACCCCATACCTGCCGCCAGGTAGAGCGACTGCATAACAGCCTGATTTTGCAATAAGGTGTAGTAGTTGTTGGCATTCAATAAAAGGAAATAGCCCACTGCCGCTGTTGGCAGTAGTAAAAAGATAAGCTTTGCCAATAATTCATTTACAGGTGTTGCCCTTTGTATATTCATTGTCCCTTTGCCTAAAAACTGTATAAATGTAGGGCAAAAAGGGGTTGGGAGATTGTTAAAAATTATTGGGGGATTTTAGAAATTCTGTAGCTTTGAATGTGTTGCTAATTTAAACAAAAGCTTTGTATCAACCTATCAACAATTATGAACGAATTTCGGGAAAAAATAACCTGTGTCTTTCTGCCTTATCTGCTAACCGGATTTGTCATTACACTTGTTTATTCCCTGTTCAATTATTTAAACCAGTATCATTTCCATTGGCTCACTATTAAGCCAGATGTGGCTAATGTTTGGTATCCCTTACTCTGTGCCATCGCTGCATATTATCTGCTCAAACCAAGATTGGATTTATTGATAACCGACTGGTTTGGTAAGTGGGAAATCCTATTCTTATTGATTTATATGGCAGGTATTGCTTGCCCGCTTATTAGTGTACAATTTTACATTTCTACACCTGCAAATTTGCAAATTGGTGATGGTGGTAAATTTTTCCTGGCCTATAATGAAGATTTCAATTGGATTATAATAACCTATTGTATCAGTATTTTAGTCAACTTCCTTCTGATTTTACCTTCGACTTTCGACTACGAGATATATTTCGAATACAGGGCTAAGACATTTAAACAAAAAATTTCACAAATATTCAGTGAAATAGGAATTCTGAAACCTGAGGGCAGACAATTCGTTTCTATTGTATTAATTGACATAAGTATTGTACTGTTTATCCTCAGCATGTCGTCCAACTTCTTTGGCTTTAATAATTTTGATGAACATACCCTAATCAATTGGGGAGCGAACTATAAGCCATTGACCATACATGGCCAGTGGTGGCGGCTACTCACAAATCTTTTCCTGCATAGGGATATGTACCACCTATTATTAAATTTGGGTATCCTGCTATTTCTTGGTCCTTACCTTGAGGAAGCCTTGGGAAGGTTTAAGTATCTTACCTTATTTTTAGTGTGTGGTTTGGCTGGTTCTATTATTAACCTAACCCCATTTGGTAATCAAATATCCTACGGTGGCACAGGTGCTATCCTGGGCTTGATTGGTTTTTTCATGGCATTATTACTCAATGGTAAGGTGCTCTACGCCTTAAATAGTAAGCAAAATGCCAAAGCTAATATAAAGGGGATATTGATATTAGTTGTATTTTTATTGGCATGTAGCTATTTCTTCCATTATGATACTGCCGGTCATCTTGCCGGCCTAATAGTAGGCTTTATACTGGGTTGGGTTATGGGTATTGGGAGGGAATATATTCATTGGGAGGACGACGAGGATTATTAATCAGGCTAAAAGCCGATTACACTTAATCACAGGCTATTTCCCCTCCACTTGATGATTATTCACCATCACCTTTCCTTTTAGGTCTTTAGAAACTATTAAAGCATCAGCAGGTCGCAGCATTAATTCATCCATAGAGAGGTAGGAGAAATATGGTGAATCATGAAGGGTAATTTCTATCCTTTTGCAATTGGGTTTAATATTGAAAAAGTAATTGTTCCTGAACCACATTTTATCATTGTCCACGCTTTCCTTGGTTAAAGCATCATAAACAGCTATTTGTTTTGTGCTATCAAATAGTTTTATGGTAAAGTAGGGTGAGTAGAAGTTTTTTGTATCCAGGAGGAACCAACATGATAATTCGTACAATTGATTTTCATGAGTAGTGTTTATGGGCATGTCTATTACAACACTATCCAGAGTATTAATATGGTAGCATGCACCTGCACCAAAATAGGGAACACCTTTTAATCCATTGTCATAATGCTTTACCATCCATTTACCCTTATTAATAAGGCATGAGTCGGTATTATTGGGGATATTGGCCGCTATTGTCTTTATTTCATCGTTGTATTTTTTGTAGTTAGCTAAAAGGCGTTCGGGGTAGCAAGCATATATTTTTGTGCGGTAATTTTGCCCTATAAAATCGCTCGATTCCATAATGTATTGTTCATCCGGACAGGGTGTTGATTCGTCAAATTGAATAACCAGAAAAGGTTTATTGCTTTTCAAATCCCTAAGCATAGGTTTGTCTACATATTTGCCTGCTCCAATTTTCACCTGCTTTTCGGTTATAGACCATGAGGAGCGCGACATCATAATGTCGACAATAGGTAATTGCATTTCAACCGAAGCTATCATACCTATAGACATAGGGTAACTGGGATCACCACCTACCCATAATTTTTCGGAACCTGAAAAAAAGAAAGGTGATAACAGGATGGCCTGGAAATCAGTGGGCTTGAAATTCTTCGATTTAAGGTAATCTGGCCATTTCTGCACATTCTCCTGAAAAAATTGGGCACTGTTTTTCCTGCCCTCATCAATTATTCTTTGGGTATATACTTTGTAACCATAAACCTCAATACTCCAAATAGATATACTGAACAATAATAATGTCATTGCAGGCACTATTTTCTTTTTCGCTTTCAGGTTAATGTGCCATTTATTAATAAGGCAGACCGTGTATATAGATATGACGTAATAAAATACCCAGCTAAATCTACCCATAGATCTGAATTGCTTAAAAATGCCCAGATAATTGAGTAGGAACTTCATATTCCAGATAAATGGGATGCCCATTCCCAGTATCAATGTGCTTAAACCTACCAGGATCCATATAGGTTCAAAGTTGTTTGGTAGCACTAAGTTGTCATTTATTGCTCTTTTTCTAATGGTTTGTACCATACCTATTACAATTGCCAAGGCCAGGACTATAATAGAAACCAGACCTATATAGACATATCCTTCGCCTGAATAGGGGGTAATTGTATAGCCAAAATGGTCTACCGCATATTGCCAGAATGGGGATAGTGTTGAGGAGAGTATTTCATTAAAGTGGGTTACTGTATCCCAGCTATTTACAGGGAATGAGGGC
>CAIWHI010000315.1 GCA_903912435.1 uncultured Bacteroidota bacterium
TCACCGATTGTAATGGGATTCTTGTTTTAAAATAATATCATTCTAATTATTTAATGCCCCGGCATCTATCCATTTGCGAAACTGGGTGATCTTACAATCAGATAGCATACTGCCGCCTTTTGGCATGGCATGAAAACCTGAACTGTGTTTAATATCACCTAGAAGTGTACCGCTCATTGCAACTACCTGAACTCCATTATAATTATCCAAAACAGTACCTCCACCTTGGGTGGCTGCAGATGCTGAAGAATGGCAGGAAACACAATAGCTATTTAATATTGGCACTATAGCAGCCTGATAAGTAAATTTGGTAGTGTCGCACATTGAAATACAATTAGTATCATTATTCGCACCATTATTAATCCAACGTTTCAATAAAGACAACTTAGTGCTATCCAGCTTTGGTGTTGGTGATTGTGGCATCGATTTACTTACACATACTGTATAAAGTTTACTGCCTGCTGCATTGCCTTTCTTTAGGCCTTTGGCAATAATATTCGCATAAGTTGTTAGGTTGTATCCATCAGCTTTTCTTGCTGCATCATGGCAACCACCTATTGCACAACTTCCCTGGAAAATAGGTAATATATCACGTTGGAAACATACTGATGTATCAACTACCTCTTTTATGGTATCGGTAGTACTTGTGGTATCAGTTGTGTGATGCGAGCTTGTGTCAATTGGTGTTACAATTGGTTTGATAATTTGGGTATTGTGCGAGCAGGCATAAAATCCAATAGCAAATAAAGCTCCAATAACTACTAGTAATCTTTTGTTCATGATTTTTAATTTTCTAAAGTCAAAGGCAGTATTTTCTAATTATCATGGAAATGTCATGAGGTTATTTTTATGTGAATGTTTCGTGCTGATTACCAAATGATCTTTATTACAACAAATTTAAATCCTTAATATAGTTGCGCGTTTGTTAATTGAAGCTCCTGAGATTACATTATTATGATATGAGTTCGTTTTTATAATAAATAGTGCTATTTTTGCTTTGTGATGGTAATGAAATTCACAATTCAGCTTATCATCATTCACAACCCACAATACATAGATTCAATTTACTAACTAACCATTAGACTATTTACAATGAATAAAATCAAGACTTTCTTACTCACAACTTTTGTTTGCCTTTCGTTATCCACCGCGCTAATTTATACATCCTGCAACAAAGCTACTTGTACAGGCGTAGTATGCGAAAATAATGGTACCTGTAGTGGGGGTGCATGTACTTGCCCAACTGGGTTTTCAGGCACTTTCTGTGAAAATGCCGCACAATCAGTTATCACTTTCAGGAATAATACTTTTACTCCTGTAGCCATAACTATTAACGGGGTAGGGCAAAACATACCTGTAGGTGGCACTGTAGCTTTTGCTGGTAGCTATGGTACTATTGCATCTGGTGGTGCTTCTACTTCAGCTTCCACACCATATGGTATCAACACCGCTAGCGGCACGATAGGTGATGTTATCCTTTGGAACAAGAATATTCCATTTCCTGTTAAGGATACCCTTAGGGATACATTAAATGTTGGAAGGTCCTACTTCTTTTTGAGGCTGGTGAACAAAAGTGGATATGGTATTATTGACTACTATGTAAACTACTTGTTTTCATACGGACAATATTATTATGATGTCACTATTCCTAATGATGGTAAAACCTATGATATGGGTTATTATCTAGGGTATTCAAGCTCAAATGTTCAAACACAGGATAGCCACAGTGGTGTAGTTTGGAAAGCAGTTACGCTGCCATTTACCGAAAACCAGGCCGTTACTGTTACTATCCCATAGTTGGTTAGTATTTTAAGTTTTCCGGTTTTTAATTAAATAGCTCAATTCAAAACAGTCATTTTCATTAATGACTCGTTAATGAACTCTTTTTTTGAGTACAATAGTTTGTCTAAATTTCATATTTATTCAAACTTGTTGTAAAATATTGGCTTTTTGTATACCTTAGCAGTCTTATTAGGGCTGTTTTTGTGAATTGAATGTTGATAAGTCAGTTCGCAAAATGGTTTTAATAGGCACAACTAACCTCTTTAATTAAATTATTAACCCAATAGTAGACCCAAAAACATACTTTATGTTTAGGGTTTATGACTGTAACTATATGGTAAACAACAACTTTTTGAAGAAGTGCCTCATCTGCATTGGTACGGATTCGTTTTTGTTAATGCTGTTGGCAGTAAATTTTATATCTGCAACTGTAAATGCCCAATCGGATACTTTCAAAACGGCCAATCAACTTATTGCGCAAAAAAAATATAAAAAAGCCTATTCTATATTAAATTCTTATCATGCCAGGCATCCTAAGGATTTGAATTCTGAATGGTTGATGGCACAGGTGAAATATTTCAACTCTGAATACCGCCAGTCATATAAGATTTATGAAAGTGCAGTAAAGGCTAATCCCCAGAATGAATACCTGAAACTAGATTATATCCATTCCTTGATGGATATGGATAGGATGACCCAGGCCGACAACCAGTTGAACATGATGGAACAGGCCGGCAGGGAATATTCGGCAATATCTTTATTAAGGGCCAGGCAACATTATTACCGTGGCGATTACATGAAGGCGCTTGCCCACATGAAAAAATATACGAATACAGATGCAGGCAATGCTGAAGGCAAACAATTGAGGGATGAAATAGAATTAGCCAGGGCTCCAAAAATGACCCTCACCGCGGGATACCTTAATGATAATCAGCCTATAAGCATATTAAATACTGGTGTGAAATTTGAAAAATATTTCAATCGCTACCTTACACTTTACGTAAATGTTGAGGACTATCATTTTATGCAAGACCAGACCTCTGATGCGCCATGGTTCAAATTGGGTGACAGGCTATATTTTCCTTTGGCAGGTTTGAATGTAAATATTAATGCTGGTGTTATACGCTTCCCTATGAAAAACGAAATAGCTTTCACAGGTGAACTGGAACTAAATGAAAAATTATCCCATCAGTTTGATCTTAGACTAGATGTAGACCGTGTACCCTATATGGATACCAAAATTAGTATTGATTCAAACATTACTGCTACACGTTTTGCAGCTATGCTTAATTGGCATCTGCGTAGCTGGAAGGCACAAGCTGGTTACCTTAATAGTACTTATCCCGACAATAATAATGTATATAGTGCTTATGCCTGGGGGCTTGCTCCGGTTTATACTTTTCCTAAGGGTCAACTATTATTGGGCTATAGCATTAGCTATAGTGGTGCCAATGAAAACAGATATGCTCCCGAAAAGAAAGTAAGTGACATATTGGCTACCTATTCTTCAGGTTCAAATATCGCCGGCGTATATAATCCTTACTTTACACCTGATAATATGCTTGTGAATGCAGTAATTGGTACTTTCAATGCAAATCTTTCACCAAAAGTGGATATAAGTATTAATGGCAATGTTGGTTATGCATCATTAAGTAATCCATATTTCTATTTGAATGCTTCAAGTTATACTAATAACAAAGTGTATTCTGCAACATCAACTGAAACATTTGTACCCTATAATGGTACTTTCAGCCTGAATTATCATATTGATAAATCATGGTTGCTAACGGCTAAATACATGTATCGCAGCACTTATTTCTTCAATAGTAATTATGTAAATCTTACTTTAAATAAGGCATTTCTTCCGCGCCAGAAAGACAAACCGAAGAAATTAGCTAAGACACCTTATATGTCTAAGATATATGATGTTGAAGGTAGGTTGAAAGGCTTGTATAGCTGCAAAAATTCCAGTGACCTTAGAAATTCAGTGAAATCAATCAGAACCCAGCTAGTGAACATGAGGGACGAGCAATTGCAGCGTAAAAACCTGCATGAAATCACCCCCAATAGTGATGAAGCGAATTTGATACAGGAACATGTGGATAACCTGAATGAAATGATTAGCGATATTGATAACGTTAATCTGAATGATGCTGAGGTGAAAACAGAAAAGAGTACATGGTTGGCCGAGCGTCTGCAGGA
>CAIWHI010000316.1 GCA_903912435.1 uncultured Bacteroidota bacterium
CAAAGCCCTAATAAAAATTTCGCTCATCACTATCCTGGCTTTGGCTTCCCTGCCCACCTATGCCCAACCCGAAATTGGCGATAATGAATTAATTATCAGTGCTGGTATCCTCTCAGGTACCGAGATGATTGGTATGAAAAAAGCCCATGGCATCTACGACGAGGCAGGCTACAACCAGATATCCCACTCCCCAAACCTGTTTTTTACCTGGCGACACTTTATTAGGTACAAACTAGCCATAGGCATCACCGCCGGTACACAACAAATGAGCTACCAATACATAAATAGTGGCACCGCACACGATTACCAAAACTACACCACCGATGCCAGGGTAAGCACCCTCGCTATAGAAATAAAAAAGGTATACACCGCCAATGTAGAACTGAAAAACCTGGAATTTTACCTATTTGCCGGCCTGGGAGCCCGCTACTTCCAGGAAACCCAAACACCCACACAGCCCAACCCCACCCTGCCCCTTATCAATTTCAACTCCCAATGGTCGCCCATCTGCATCAAATACGGAAATAAAATCAATGCTTTCGTAGAATTTGGTTTTGGCTACAAAGGCCTCATTAACACCGGCCTCTCCTTCAAATTCAACCGCGAAAAAACCATTGTTATTGACCTGTAGGCAATCCATCAAACTATTGCAAACTTTTCTTATCTACAAATTTAAATAAACAAATTAATTATACACAAGTAATTCAAAACCATAATGGTAGCTCCCATCCTGTTTTTAGGAGGGGACAGGTGGTGCCGTAGGCTACATCAGGGGTGGTGACCGTGAGGTTTGCCATATTACCCACCCCCACTGGCGCGAGTGTTCCGTAGGATCACTCGTGTCTACCCAAATCCTTCGGTCTCTGACCGAAATTCAAAGTACAAATACCCAACAACCACCCAAGCCCAATAGCATTCCAAACCCAAACCTAAGTTGGGTGTTTCCACCAACATCCATCGAGGTTAGCAACCTTGCCTAAGTGAAGATGGCGAAATAAAGTATATAAAGTTTGATGATTATGTTTCTTTTATGCTAGGCGCAAAAGCCGAGAATAATGAATTATTTAAGACCTTTTGCAACAACGCAGAAATGGAACAGAATTAGTGAAATTGGTATACTTTATTTTGTCATCTTCACTAACCAATAATTGCTTACTAAATTCGCTAAACTCACGGATTGTTGGTGAAAACACCAACAATGGCGTGCCATTCCCATAAAAAGATTCCTACCAATTCTTAAATTCTGTAAATTCTTATTCACCCCTTATCTCCTCATCGCATTACTCACCGCACCATTAGTATGCAAATAAGTACTATCGCTTATGCTATACTTCAAATTAGGAATGACTGAATAAAAATGAAACTCAGTCTTGTTCTGAATATCAAGGTTGGCTGCATTAATTTTATTGGTTTCATTAATATAAAATAAGGGTGAACTATTTTTAGCTATGCCAATTTTAGCATCCAGGTAGCCTATCCTATTACTATCCATTACAAAATAGGAGCCCTCGTCCACACTAAGCCTAAGGCTGTCTATACTAAAGGCACACAATCTATTTTCACGTGAGTTTCTCAAATCCCCTTCATTCCTGTTCTGGGTTCATTATCAGCAAGATTATTATTATTGAGATTCAATTCCTTTAGGTTGGGGCAGGAAATAACTACCCTTGAGTCTGAATAATACTTATTCACCAATTCCTCTTTGGTATTAAAAGAGGCAAAAATCTTCAATCGCTGCCCATTCTGGCTCACCTGTATGAATTTGGAATGAGGTGTATAAACCATCACCTTAAATGGCCCCTGTATTATCTTCACATTAGCCACCCCTGATGATACTACATCAATAGCATCAAAACCCTTAAAATCAAGAGCCTTAAACTCCCGATATGGGTCAAGGTGGCTTTTGCTAAAATATAAAGCTTTCAACTCCAGGTTATAGGCTGTCATGAATCCTAAAAGGATGAGGACGGTGAGTAATACTAATTTTATGCTTGTTTTCATTTCAAATTTCGTTCATGAATTAATTTTAGCAATATATTTTTCGAATTCAGCCCTCACTTCCTCCAGACCTATCCCCACCAAAGTCATGTTCCTGAACAAAACAGGCAATTCCTCCTCCATGAACCTGGCCTTCCTAAATGCCCTTACCTTATTAGCCCCGTATGGCGATACGAAAAAGCCCAGCCCCCTCTTGTTATAAATCACTTCCTGGTTTTGCATAAATTCGTAGGCTCGCATCACCGTATTGGGGTTCACCTCCAGAGTCACCGCAAGCTCCCTAACCGAGGGAATCTTTTGCTCCTCAGCCCACTTACCCACTAGTATATGCTCCCCCAGATAGCCTGCTATCTGCAGGTAAATCGCTTCATTATCTTTAAATTCCATAGCTATTCCTCCTTATACCTGTTTTTCTTTCAGCCTATAATAGGCTGCTGTCCATAAAACCAATGTAATAGACACCCACATAATATTCACCATCATCTCTCCGCTTGGGCCAGGATTGAGACTGTTGACCCGTTCATTTTCTACTATATGCAAGGTAGAAAATGGGTTGGCCATAATCTTCACCTTGCCCTGATGCAACATTTGCTTAATCATCACACTGTTAATTATATTCAATAATACAAGAATACCAAATGTGGCAAACGCTGTCTTTATAAAATGTAATTTTTGAAATAAGATAGCACCAAAAAACAATAGAGAATGGACTAAGGAATAGTAAACCAGTGTAACACCAATTGTACTATCTGTACTAATTGACATTACCAATATGTCCCCCTTGCCTTCATCATGATACAAGCTGGCAAATGGCAGTACAACTATGTAAAATAAAACTACATAAACAACAAAGAACAATAGGTATGAAATTACCCATCTAACCAGGTACTTTTCAAATTGCGTAGCAGGAAGAGTTAATAAGTAGATAGCTTGTTTCTTTTGCCCGGCATCGGCAAAGCTGGCACTAGTAAAAACAGCACCGGCAAACATCAAAAATACGCTAAACATAATCCCTTGTTCATCAATAGTTAAAGGATTCTTTGTAGCGTTGATAATTAAAATGCAGGTTAATACTAATACCCCCGCAAGCACCCCGGCCCCCATTAGGTAAGCCTTATAATACTCTGCAAACTGCTTTTTCATCAGGTTGCCAAATCGTTGAAAACTGAATATACTGTTCATGATTACTTAGTTTTTAGGATTTCTAATAATTGTTTTTTTCCACATACATTGACAGTCCTTGATTATTCAAAAGAGATAATCTACCTTCTATGGAATTTCAGGACTCTATTCTCCCAAATATAGACTTGCTATTTATGTAATTTCTTATAGGCAAAACCTGCAAATCTGATTTCAGCACTATCATCCAGATGATAACTCAATGAATCTACTACACAACCTAATGTGACTATACTATTATTCTTTGAATCTAAAAACAGTGATTTTATCTTATTCCCAGAGGCAAGAGTTAATACAGAAGAACTCCCAATTGTTTTGCCTAAATAATGATTGAGCTTGCCAATGTTATTACTATCAAGTATTAAGGCACAACCATTATCTTGATATATATTCATACTATCGAATGTAAAACCTGTTAGGGTACTCCTATAATACTCTGGATAATAGCTTACACTGTCTGTCACTAACTTTCCTTCTTTTGTATATTCGTTCTTTAGGTTTAGACTTTTAAACCCGGGGCAGGATATATAAACTGTATAGCCACTTGAATAAGAAGTCAAATTATCTATATAGTCCGAATTAACAACTAAGCAGTTTCCGGATTTATTAATGCGGATATATTTCGATACCGACTTGAGTACCATTACTTTATAATCACCGTGAACAATCCTTGCATTGGCAAAAAAGGATGAGTTCAAATCAATTTCATCGAAGTCTTTGATGTCAACGGGTACAAAATTGCGCAACGGATTCCGGTACTCATTTGTAAGGTAGGCTGCCTTTAGTGAATTATTATGTGCTACTAAAAATCCACACATAACTACTACTGCTACTAATAATAATAGGCTGCTTTTTTTCATGTTCTTTGATTTTTATTTTTTGCTAATTGCTTACAACCATATAAGTTAAACCTGTTTCTCTTTCAATCTATAATAAGCTGATGTCCATAACAATATTGCTATAATAGCCAACATTACTACATACCTCATGTTGCTATTATCCAGCACATTTACCATATAATATCCATTACCTTCATTAAATGACACATGCGAAAATGGTATTGCCCTTATCCTGCTTACATTAGACTTCAACATAGAGCCAACCATCTTGGTATTAATCATATCCAGAATTACAAAGCCTACAAAAACCAGGCTACCGGTTTTAATAAAATGCAATCTTTTAAAAAAGATGGACCCCAATAGAGCTAGTGCATTTACTACTGCATAGCCAAATAAAACCTCTGCAATTTTGCTTGTTTTAAATAAAGGGATTATAAATGTAGCCGGACCTTTACCGCCAAATACACCATGCATTACATACATTACTGTGAAAAATACCCCAAGAAATACAATCTGAAAGAAAACATAAGAAATCAACCACCTGACAATAAATTTCTCCATGATTGAAGCAGGGAGGGTTAACTCTGTAATTGCCTTATTTTTCTTGCCCATATCAGCAAACGATGCGCAGGAAAATACACCGCCGGCTAAAGGCAATCCTATTATAAACACCTGCCATTGGTCATTAAAATGAAGAAATTCTTGTGTTATAAGGCACATATAACCAACCATCAATGTCATTACACCTATCATTGCACCTAAGCCAAATAGATATGCCTTGTAATACTCAGCAAACTGCTTTTTCATCAGTAGTCCAAATCGTCGAAAACTAAATACATTGTTCATAACTACTTAGTTTTTAGGATTTCTAATAATTGTTTGTTGCCACCGGTCACTGCATTAAAGAACATTTCAAGATCTATCTTATTATACCTGCCATCCTTATTAGGGGTGATAACCGATTTGCCCTTTACATTTTCCTCTTCATAAAGCACCTCCAAACCATTGGTATCGGCAACCACCCCAAACGATAGCCTACTTGCTACCTCATCAATCGAGTTGTTCACTACTATATGCTTATCATTCAGCACCAGTATAGAATCAATGAGGCTATCCAGATCCCTAACCTGATGGGTGGAAATGACAATGCACCTATCATCAGTAAGCACTGAGGCTATCAGTTTCCTGAACTGGGTCTTGCTGGGTATATCCAACCCATTGGTAGGTTCATCCATTATCAGCAGGCCTGTATTGGTTGCCAACCCAAACGCTATCATTGCCTTTTTCTGTTGCCCGAACGACAGATTATCCATTTTGGCCAATGGGTCTACATCCAGTGTTTTCAGGTATTCCTCAAATTGCTGCGGATTAAACTTTGGATAAAAACTACCCGTTCGGCTAGCCATAACCCTGGCACTCAGCGATGGCACATAAATCTCTTCCGGCAGAAAATAAATATCAGCCAATGCAGCTACAGGCCGCTTTGATACATCCAGCCCATTCACCAGGCAGCTACCCTTGGTAGGGTACACCAAACCGGTAATATTTTTAAGCAGGGTCGATTTCCCTGCGCCATTCTTACCCAGCAAACCATAAATATGCCCACATTCCAGTTGCAGGCTCAGGTTGGTAAACAACGGATTTTTCGCCTTGTAATGAAAACTCAGATTTCTAATGGCTACCATGTTATAGTGTATTAGTTAAATAGTACACTACAAATGTAAACACAAATATTTATCCACCAAATTTTCTTGGAAAAAAACATGTAGGAGATATAAAAAAATATTGATAGTCAGGATTGCCTATAGGCAACAATGCCCCAGCGGAGCATCCGGTTTGTAGAAAACAAATAGAGAATGTGGGATATGCTCCGCCGCGGCGGACTACCGGTTTGTCCAACAATGAAAATTCTCAAATTTATCATGTTATTCAGAGATGTTCCGCAGGAACATCCGGAACTGCAAATAA
>CAIWHI010000317.1 GCA_903912435.1 uncultured Bacteroidota bacterium
AATGGTGCCGGCAAGTCAACCACTATGAAGATTATAACTACTTACCTGCCAGCTACTAGCGGCACTGTAACCGTTTGTGGCTTTGATGTGCAGGAAAAGCCAATGGACGTAAGGAGAAAGGTAGGCTATCTGCCGGAGTCTAATCCATTGTACTTTGAAATGTATGTACGTGAATATCTGGAATTCAATGCCCGTATCCATAAGTTAGGTAAAAACAGTGCAAAGCGAATTGAAGACTTGGTATCAATGACAGGACTTACCAAAGAAGCGCATAAGAAAATTGGTGCGTTATCCAAAGGTTATAAACAACGTGTAGGTCTTGCTCAGGCAATGCTGCATGACCCTGAAGTATTGATATTAGATGAGCCAACATCTGGTCTTGACCCTAATCAAATTGTGGAAATACGAGACCTGATAAAAAATATAGGTGGTGAAAAGACGATTCTCTTATCAACTCATATTATGCAGGAGGTGCAGGCTATGTGTAGCAGGGTTATCATCATTAATAATGGCAAGATTGTAGCTGATGATTCTATTGAAGAATTGAAGCACGCCAATACCAAACAAGATGTGTTGATAGTAGAGTTTGAAAGTTCATTTGATAATCAATTGTTGAAGAAACTCAATAACCTGAAAGGTCATGAGCAAATTGCGCCTAATAAATTAAAATTTATTACTCTTGAACCCGATGCACTTCGTAGGGAGGTGATGCAATGGTCGCTTGACAATAATATCAACATCAATTCAATGCAAGCTCAGACTGAGACTTTGGAAGATGTGTTCAGGACATTGACGAAGAAGGAATTGCCAAAGGAGTAAAAATCAAATACCAGAAGCATCATCAAATTCCTGTTCCTGGAGCATTTCTTTCCACTCGGGGCCGAGTTTGAGGACAGAACCTATAAATAGCTTCATCATTTGTACCATTTCTTCTGCATTCCATGAATAAACACCGGATGCAAAATATACCCTGCCATTTGGGGTATCGAAATACATATTGCCATCATGGTGTAGGCTTTGGATGAGGTGTTCCTGTGTATCGAAGCCAAAATAATCAAAACTAGATCCTTTGAGAGGGTGGTCAGTTTTCTGTGCCATTCCTTCATAATGCAAGGCACCAATGTTTTTCCATTCATACCTCCTAACCTTTTGGGAGAATATGGTTTTCTTAATGATGGTAAGTGAATGATTCTCCAATAATAGTCGCTCAGTAAAAAATACCCTGGCCAGAAAACGGTAGGAGGCAAGTAGGTATAAGCCCGATGCTCCTATACATGCAGCCCAATGTATAAATGCCTTGTGAAGCGGGAATGACTGCATTAAAAATATGGTTGCCATCCCTATGGTAAATATAAATTCTACCAGGTATAGGGCTTTAATGCGCATGTGGGTTCTGTTGCCTAAAATAATAAGCAGGTTTCGGTCTCCCCAATAATATGTTATGTTGCGCTTTCTCAATTTTAATTAGATATTTATAGGTTGTATCTGCAAAAATAGTGCATTTGTAAGTTCCAAAAATTGCGAAATAAAAATTTCTTTTATACTATTCCTTCTTTCTGTAAACTATTAATAATATTTGCTTCAAAAACTATTCCAAATTCGCTCCATAAAATTTCTTTAACCTCATTCATGTTAATCTCTTTGCCTAATTCTTTTTGCAAGGAGGTCACACTCTTATCGGTTATGCCACATGGCACAATATAATCGAAGTAACGGAGGTCGGTATTGATATTAAATGCAAAGCCATGCATGGTGACCCACCTACTGCAACGAACCCCCATAGCGCATATTTTACGTGCACGCCCTTTTATTTCTGAGTCGAGCCATACACCAGTGCTTCCCGCCAGCCGACCTGCTTCAATATTATAATGCCTGAGTGTTCGAATAATTACTTCCTCCAGCCGGCGCATATATTTACCCAGGTCGGTTTCGAAATGTTCCAGGTCGAGGATAGGGTAGCCCACTATTTGTCCCGGACCGTGATAAGTAATGTCACCGCCACGATTTGTTTTGTAAAAGGTAACATCCAATTCCTTCATTCGGCTGTCATTAACCAGCAGGTTTTCCATGTGCCCACTTTTGCCCAATGTATATACATGGGGGTGTTCGCAAAACAATAAATGATGTTGGGTGTTTACTTCAGGTTGTAAGGTAATATCAGCACTATGAAACCTTTTGGCCTTGATTTTTAGGTTAGCCTGCATTAGGGATTCCTGATAATCCCATGCCTCAGCATAGGGCACCTTTCCAATATCCTCAAATAGTATTGTTTGCATAAATAGGAGGTGCAAGATAAAGATATTTTTTGTATCTGACTATTAGGTAAATCTATGCATGTATATACAGCTAAAGGGTAAGATATTGCTAATATCTTACCCTTTAGCAATTAATAGATGTTACTAACCTTTGAATTCTCCCCAAATATCCCTTAAGGTATCAGCAATTTCACCCAGGGTACACAGGTTTTCTACAGCCTCAATTACAGCAGGCATCAGGTTTTCTGTGCCTAAAGCTATTCGTTTGATATTAGCAAGGCAGGCTTGTGCCTTGTCATTATTTCTTTCGGCCCTTAGCTTAGCCAGTTTTTCAGATTGTTGAATCCTTATCGAATCATCAATTTTGAATCCCGGTGGTTTACTCATTTCTGCAGAAGTGAATTTATTTACACCTACTATTACCTTGCTTTTATCTTCAATAGCTTTATTATAGGCATATGCTGAACGCGCAATCTCATCTTGCATGAAATGATGCTCAATGGCTTTTACGGCCCCACCCATAGCATCAATTTTTTCTATTAGTTTCCATGCGGCGGCTTCGGTATCATTGGTCAATGATTCAACGTAGTAAGAGCCAGCTAAAGGGTCAACAGTATCGGTAGCACCACTTTCGTAGGCAATGATTTGCTGGGTGCGCAGGGCTATTGATGCGGCCTCTTCTGTAGGGAGAGA
>CAIWHI010000318.1 GCA_903912435.1 uncultured Bacteroidota bacterium
AACCGTCGGCATGTTGTATAATAATATAGTTAGCAGTATCGGTATTCATGGCGCAATTTTTATCAAAATGGCCATCCTCTTTTTGGATAATTGTTCCCGGTGCAGCAGCTACTACATTTACAAGGTTATTATCCATTTTCAAAAAAGGGTAGGGGGCAGTACAAATATCTGTACCCCGGTGTCCATCGTAGGTAACCATCCCGCAGTTATAATCTTTAATGGCGGTAGTTGGGTCTTCGTCCACATAATTGCCAATATAATAATAGCTGCAGTCCATTACACCACTGGTAGGCAGTAATGGCCACGAAAATAAGGTAGTAGTAGTTTTGTGTTCGATTGAATCAAGATGCAATAGTTTTATATTTTCTGCAATCTCCTTTTCTATTTGTTGGTATTGGGTTTTACTAATGCATGGGTGGTTTGCATCGTTCAAACTATTGGGCAATGCACCGCCTATTTCTTGTTCAATTCCATTTTGCCCAAATACAATTGTTGGCAATATAGCCAACAAACACACTAATAGTATTCCGGATAATTTAGTAGATCTAAGCATAGAGTTTGTTTTAGATTAGAGTTATTACAAAAATAATGAAGCTAAATGTGAAATTTCAATTTTCTTAAATAAAAATTTATTGGTAAATATTGGTTGGAGTTCCGACTAATTGATAATTGTTTGCAAAAATCATGCCTGATAAATTTGTACTTTACAGTAGCCACAAGTTCCCATCTAATGTTTACTGGACTTCAAAAATCATAATATAAGCACAACACAATTTTATAGCTGTTTTAGCTTTTTAATTTTTACTTTTGGGTAATTATGATTTTAACCCAGCCACTTACCGAAAATCTAGAACTTATTGCCCGGCAGGTGGTAGAGGGTTTTATTCTTGGCCTGCACAAAAGCCCCTTTCATGGGTTTTCTGTAGAATTTGCCGAGCATAGGCTCTATAACCAGGGAGACCCGCTAAGGCATATCGACTGGAGGGTTTATGGGCGTACGGATAAACTGTTTGTAAAACGATTTGAAGAAGAGACCAATCTGCGCTGCTGTGTAGTGATGGATACCTCATCGAGTATGCAATTTCCCAGGGATACTAAGAAATTGAATAAGTTGCAATTTTCGTGTGTTGCAGCGGCTAGCCTGCTTCAGTTAATGAAAAGACAGCTTGATGCCTCATCATTGGCTTTGTTTGATGAGAGTGTTTATTACCTGTCTGATTGCAGGAGTGCACATAGCCATTACCGTATGCTGGTAAATGAGTTGCAGAAGATTGTGGACTTGAAAACTGATAATAAGGTAACAAATGCAGCCAAGGCTCTGCATCTGGTTGCTGAGCAAATGCATAAAAGGTCGCTCATAGTAATCTTCAGTGATATGATGGATGATGCCGATAACATTGATGATTTGTTTTCGGCAATGCAGCACCTGCGCTATAATAAGCATGAAGTAATCCTATTCCATGTGGTAGATGGTGAACACGAGATTGATTTTGAGTTTGAGAACAGGCCCTATGAGTTTGTAGATATGGAAAGTGGCGAGCGGATAAAACTGCAACCACAGCAAATAAAGGAACAATATATAGGAAGGATGAAGGAATATAGGGAGCTAATAGAAAACCGTTGCCACCAATATCAGATAGATAGGGTGGCAGTAGACTTAAGCAAACCTGTGGAGGAAGTGCTACATGCATTTTTGGTGAAGAGAAATAAATTGATGTAAATCCGGTAAATTTTTATACCTTTGCAAACCGTTTGGAAAATTACTTTTTAAGCGGGGTGGTAAATCATTAAAAAGCCTTATTTAGGCATCAGGGTATGAAGCATAACCGGGAATTTGAGATAGCCTGGCAGGGTTTAAAACCCGGACCACACACCTACGAGTATGAAATCAATAATCGTTTCATGCAAGATAGGGAAGCGATGGACGGGTTTAACGATTGGGATGCTAAGATTACGTTGGTTTTTGACAAGCATGAGAATTTTTTCATGTGCCACTTTGATGTTGATGGACATGTAACCGTGCAGTGCGACAGGTGTGGTGATGATTTTAAGTTGAGGCTGTGGGATGAGTTTGATTTAATTATTAAGCTGACCAGTGAGGAAGATGAGAATATAGAGGATGAAGATGATGTGGTATTTATAGCAAGGAGCGAAACCGTAATAGATATTAGCAACTGGCTTTATGAGTTTTTAATGCTCAGTATACCAATTCAACATATTCACCCTGATAATACTGATGGAACATCAGGTTGTAATCCGGAAGCACTGGACCTGCTTGATAAACTGTCTGAACCAATTGAACCCGAAGGAAACCCAATGTGGAAAGGGCTTGATGCCCTGAAACAGAATAACGGGCCGAAGAAGGGCAGAAAGTAAGAGAATTGTGAAACCGGGCAGCTGGTTTTGTAAGAATTAAATAGTATTTTATAATTTAAACATAAATATAGTAAGATGCCAAATCCTAAAAGGCGACACTCGGCACAAAGAGGCGCTAAACGTCGTACACACTACAAGGCTGAAGCTGAAACATGGAGCGTAGACGCAACAACCGGCGAAAGCCATCTGCGTCACCGTGCACATTGGTCAGAAGGAAAGTTGTACTATCGCGGTAAAGTGGTAATAGACAAAGCCCCAGCGGTAGAGGAAGAACCAAATCAATAACTTATTATTTTCATTAGATGAAGATAGGGCTTGACATTATGGGTGGCGATTACGCACCCGCCGAAGCCATAAAAGGCGTGCAAATGTACTTTGAACAGGTGCCTGACTCGTCAGTGCATCTGTTCCTTATAGGCGATAGCAATGCTGCCTCCCCCTATCTGGGCATTCTTGATGAATATAAGGACAGATTTACATTTATCGAGGCCAATGAGCTTATCGGTATGCATGAGCACCCCACAAAGGCACTCAAGGAAAAACCTAATTCGAGTATCTCGATAGGTTTTGGAATGATGCATAAAGACAAAATGGATGCCTTCATAGGTGCCGGTAATACTGGTGCAATGTTGGTAGGTTCAATGTATACCATCAAGGCTATTGAGGGTATATTGAGGCCAACAATTGCCACCCCCTTACCAAGGTTAGGAGGTGGATTCAATTTTATCCTGGATGCCGGTATCAATGCCGATTGCAAACCCGAGCATCTGGTGCAGTTTGCCCAGTTGGGTTCATTATATGCACAACATGTATTAGGGATTGAGAATCCTCGTGTGGCATTAATGAATATTGGTGAGGAAGAAGGCAAGGGTAACCTGCTATGCCAGGCAACCTATCCATTACTCAAAGAGTTACCCGGAATCAACTTCGTAGGTAATATCGAGGGTAGGGATGTGTTTATGGACAAGGCAGAAGTGATGGTATGTGAGGGCTTTGTAGGTAATGTGGTAATCAAGATGGCAGAGTCAATTTACGATATCTTTAAGATACAAAGGGGAGTAGAAGACAGCTTCCTGGATACTTGTAATTTTGAGATATACGGAGGTACGCCAATCTTAGGTATCAACAAAACCGTAATCATAGGCCACGGCATATCGCATGCATTCGCCTTCAGGAATATGATTGAAATAGCAGGAAAAGTAGTTAGCTCGAATCTGATTGGGTCTATCAAGGAGTATTTCAAACCTCCGGTAGCGTAAACCACCCCTTTCAGTAGTTTATGCCCAAAAGCATAAATAGAAGAGACATATTGGAGAGATGCTCGAGTGGTTGAAGAGGCACGCCTGGAAAGTGTGTATACCTGTCAAAGGGTATCCAGGGTTCGAATCCCTGTTTCTCCGCCAATTTTTAGAAATGTATTGTCAAGGTAGCGTGTATGGACGCATACACTATTCGGGTTCAACTGGCGAGGAACGAATCCTGAGATAACTGACTAGTCGCTTCGGGGAGAATGCAAACTCAACCC
>CAIWHI010000319.1 GCA_903912435.1 uncultured Bacteroidota bacterium
ACGATATAACCAAGTAGATTATAGGTGAATAGTCATAGCTATTCCTGAATAGAGAGGAGATGAAAATCATAGTGTAAGGATAAAAATAAAATCTAGACGTAATTATTTATTTTATAAGAAAATATCAATTGAATAATCACTTTGTCATGTTTCAAAGATAAAATAAGGTATCGAGAATACCAAGTGAATTTTATATGCTTTTATCAACGTTTTTAAGGAATATACTACGTTTTTCATCCAAACCCTTGTCAATCCTACAATGTATTTTTGAAAATTCGTTTTGAAGCTATTTAACAGATGGTTTAATAAGTAAAATGTAACATTTAGGTGACATTAGAGACCTTCATTATTACATTATATCCACCTTTTAGCTCACCTTGTAATCAGGTTTTATTAGACCTCATTTAGTTTTATTCCTGACTTAGAAATGAGAGGACATTACAGGTAAATGATTTATAAAAGTGGATTTATGAATGTTATAAATAAATATTCATAAAGTTGTTGGAAATATCAACCACGTTACCTAATTTAGCAATTGATAGGGTTTATAGGGGCTGACCTGTTCTCAGGTTGGCTTTTTTATTTTAGCTAAGTCAAGGAAATTCTTAAATTTCCAACCATTTATTTCTTCAATTCACATTTCCCGTTTTTTATCCACATTCCCTATTTGCAGCCTGTAATTACAGATTACAAGGTTAAATTTGCATTATGCAGAATTATTTAGCGGGATTGAATGAGCAGCAACGTATAGCTGTAGAGCATAGGGAAGGGCCATTGATGATAGTAGCGGGTGCGGGTAGTGGTAAAACAAAAGTATTGACCACCCGTATTGCACACCTGATGAAAAATGGGGTAGATGCATTTAATATCCTTGCCCTTACTTTTACCAATAAGGCTGCTGCTGAAATGAAGGAAAGGGTAGAGAAAGCCCTGGGTAATAATGAAGCAAGAAACCTGTTTATAGGTACTTTCCACTCTGTTTTTGCACGTATTCTGCGTAGTGAGGCCACCAAATTGGGCTATCCAAGCAATTTCACTATTTATGATACTGATGATGCAAAAGCCATCATCAAGAGTATTGTTAATGACCTGAATCTGGATGACAAGCATTACAAGCCGGCATTTGTATATAACAGGATAAGCGCTGCTAAGAACAACCTGATAGACTATGTAATGTATAAGCAGGATAGCCAAATACAGCTTGAGGATGCCAGAACCAGCAGACCCCAAATAGCCGAAATTTACGAATACTATACCAAGCGATGTTTTAAAAATGGGGCAATGGATTTTGATGACCTACTTTTTAAAATGTACCAATTATTGACTCATTTCCCTGATGCATTGGCCAAATACCAGGGCCGCTTTCATTATATAATGATTGATGAATACCAGGATACTAATATAGCTCAGTACCAGATTATAAAAATGCTTGGTGCCAGGAATGAAAACATTTGTGTGGTGGGTGATGATGCTCAAAGTATCTATTCCTTTCGTGGAGCTACGGTTCAGAATATATTGCAATTCCAGGATGATTATGAGGATGTAAAGGTGGTGAAACTGGAACAAAATTATAGAAGTACGAAAACCATCATTAATGTAGCCAACCAGATTATCAGCAATAATAAGCACCAGATTCCGAAAGAATTATGGACTGATAATAAGGGTGGTGAAAAAATTATTCTTGCCCGTACCCTTACCGATAATGATGAGGGCAGGTTTGTGGCCGATGCTATTAAGGAACAGCAAATGCGCAACCACTATGCCAATAAAGATTTTGCCATTCTTTACCGTACCAATTCCCAGAGCCGTTCTTTTGAGGAAAGCCTGCGCAGGATGAATATCCCCTACAAATTGGTGGGCGGTATTTCTTTCTACCAAAGGAAAGAAGTTAAGGACTTTTTGGCTTATCTAAGATTAGTAGTTAATACACAGGACGAAGAAAACCTAAAACGCATTATTAATTACCCGGCCCGTGGTATTGGTAAGACTACCCTTGATAAGATATTGGTAAAGGCCAATGAGCTGAATGTAACTGTTTGGCAGGTAATAGAGAATAGCGAATTGCCTGGTATGGGTAGTAGTGCCATAGGTAACTTCGTGATGATGATTAAGAGTTTCCAGACCTTGCTGGAAAAACAAAATGCATATGAAGTAGCCTTTGCAGTAGGTAAAAACTCAGGGCTTGTTCAGGATTTATACAATGATAAGAGTGTAGAGGGGCTTGCAAGGTACGAAAACGTCCAGGAGTTACTCAACTCAATAAAGGAATTTACTGAAACACCCGATGAAGAAGGTGAATTGGTTGATAAATCACTAGGTAGTTATTTACAACAAATTACCCTGCTTACCGATATTGACCAGGACAAAAATGCCGATGCTGATGCCGTGAAATTGTGTACTATACATGCTGCTAAAGGATTGGAGTACCCCTGCGTATTTGTAGTTGGTATGGAAGAAAACCTCTTCCCAAGCCAGATGAGCCTGTATGATAGGGAAAGCCTGGAAGAGGAACGCAGGTTGTTCTATGTGGCTGTAACCAGGGCAAAAGAACGACTATGGATATCCTATGCCAATAGCCGTTACCGTTTCGGTAGCCTGGTACAAAATGATGCAAGCAGGTTCATTGAAGAAATTCCCGCAGCGCATATCGACCGTACCTATACAGGGGCCAGTAACCGGCCCGCCCCAGGAGGGTATAATACAATGA
>CAIWHI010000320.1 GCA_903912435.1 uncultured Bacteroidota bacterium
GTATTTTGAGGAACATGAATTTAATAAGGCTGTTGAAACTTTTAAGACTGCATCCCTTAAATGCCCCAATGGTGCGTGGAGATTTGCCAAACCCCTTGCCAAAAGCTATATTTATGCCGGCAGGCCTGATAATGCACTACAGCTCATCAACAATTATAGCACCCTAAAAGACAGTGCGGAATGGAATAAAATGAGACGGCATGCCAATTTCGTAAAATATGCGATGGCAAGAATACAGGTGGGCCCACCTTTAAACCTTGGTAGCCGTGTAAATAGTAAAGACCCAGAACTATTCCCTTCAATGGCGGCTGATACCCAGGAACTATATTTTACACGCAGGGTAAATAATATGGACGATGATCTATTCAAAGCAGATGTAGATACCTGTGGTGGGTGGCTTGCTGCCGAAAACATGGGCGACCCTATGAACTCTCCAGACCAGGAAAATTCATTATTTATTTCTGCCGATGGGCATTACCTGTTTTTTACACGCTGCGAAAATCGCAGAGACGATAGCTGGGGCGAAGGTGGTTGCGACCTGTTTATGGCCTATCGTGTGGCCCCTGATAGCGAATGGACTATTGCCCAACCATTTGGTTCCACAATTAATTCGGCAGGATATGAAGGCATGCCTACCCTATCGCCCGATAATAGGGAACTATTTTTTGTAAGCGACCGTGATGGTGGGTTTGGTGGTTATGACATTTGGATATCGAAATTCGAAGATGGCCTTTGGCAAATGCCGGTTAACGCCGGCCCTAATGTGAACACTGCTGGAAATGAAACCGCCCCTTATATCAATGCAGACAACAAATCGCTCTACTTTAGCAGTGATGGCTGGCCGGGCATGGGTGGTAGCGACCTCTACATGAGTCGCCGCCTGGATGATAGTACCTGGGGACCTTCTGAAAACCTGGGCTACCCAATCAATACCGCGTTTGATGAAAAAAGCTCGTGTATTAAACTGGATGGTTCCAAACTTTATTTTGCCTCTGACAGACAAGGTCCTGCCGGGAATTACGACATTTATGAATCGGACTTACCTGGCAATTTGAAACCTGGTGGCATCAATTACCTGAAGGGCTATGTCTATGATAGTATAAGCAGGGAAAGGCTGAACTATGCAACTCTACATATAAGTGATGCTAAATCAGGTAAGCTATTATATAAATTCCATAGTAACCGCGGTGATGGTAGCTACCTGATACCCCTTGAAAAAGGTAAAACTTATGCCCTCCATACCGAGCGTATGGAGCATACTGCAGTAGATGATACTTTTGAATTTAAGAGTGATTCTAAAGACCTGACCCTTGTACACAATGTAAGTATGCTACCAGCAGGCTACCTGGCACCTATAAGTGATACCCTACTGGCCACTTTACATTTTGATGTAAACATTGTGGAATTGGGGAAAAGTGATAAAGACATTGTGCGTGATGCAATCACCCCCTGGCTCGACCAAAAAGCAGTGGTAGTTATGGTAAATGCCTATACCGACAATACCGGCACCCCAATGATCAATGAAACACTCTCCTTTAAGCGGGCTAATATTGCAGCAAAACAAGTAATAGCATTAGGTATACCCGAACTTAATGTTATAGCCAAAGGCTGGGGAGAAGCAAAAATGATAGCCCCAAATGACACGGAAGAGGGTCAACGCAAAAACAGAAGGGTGGAAATTATATTGAGAAGGTAAATAATTATTATAGTACAATTACTCACTAATCCAATTTAGGTTGTTAACCTAAATTTCATCTTACCACACTAAAAGGCTAATTTTGCACCCTAAAATTACCTTGATGGGAAGAATCTTATTGAATGGCAATGACCTTACAAGAACACAGGTTATAGAAATAGCAATTCATAATGCACAAGTTTCAGTTGAAGTTTCAAAATTGTCTCAAAGTCGTGAGTACATAGTCAATAAAGTACATCAACAAAAGATCATTTATGGCGTTACAACAGGTTTCGGTTCTAATGCCGATAAAATGATTGAGGAGAAGGATACGCTCCAGTTGCAATTAAATCTTTTACGTTCCCATGCTTGTGGTTTAGGCAATAATTTCTCTACTGAGATTGTAAGAGCAATAATGGCAATAAGGCTAAATACCCTGCTAAAAGGCCATTCAGGTGTACAGGAAAAAACAGTATTAGCCCTTGAATTCCTAATCAACAATCAGATTCACCCATTAATACCTGAGCAGGGTTCGGTAGGTGCCAGTGGAGATCTATGCCCACTATCTCACATGGCCTTACCATTGATTGGTGAGGGAGAAGTTAGGTTTACCGACCTTGATGGTAGAATTAAAGAGATGAATACCCAGGAGTTTTTGCTCACTGAAAAAGCATTATCAATAGGTTTTAAGCCCACTACCCTTAGTTATAAAGAGGGCCTTGCCTTAACTAATGGTACTACAGTAATGGCTGCCGCAGCTACTATAGCCCTTTATAAAGCAGAAAATTTGCTTAAAGTTGGTACACTTTCTTCAGCATTGATATTCGAAAGTTTAGGGGCGCGGAAGGATGCATTTGCTTACAAAAAGATTCATCACGCACGTAACCATAATGGGCAAACCCAAATAGCTGAATGGCTGACAATACTTTTGGATGGTTCAAAACTCATCAATATCAGTCAAAAAGAAATATTGGCACATATTCTAAAACATAATTTGGTTAGTGATCCTGAAATTCTGGAATGCCTGAACAAGCTAAATGCAAATGTGGAACACGACTGTCAGGAACAAATTCCTGATTGGGTGATTGACAAACTGAAAGGTGCAAGACAAAAAGAGGTGGCCACCATACTGGCATTTGCTAAGAAGAAATGGAAACCACAAGACTCTTATTCTATTCGCTGCCTGCCACAGGTTTTTGGTGCAAGCAAGTCGGCAATAGACCATGTTATATCTGTAATAGACCACGAACTCAATGCCGCCTGCGACAATCCATTGATATTTGCCGAAGATGACAAGGTAGTATCGGGTGGGAATTTCCATGGCCAACCTATAGCGTTGGTTATGGACTATCTGAAATTAGCAGTAGCTGAAATGGGGAACATTATGGAAAGGCAAATCAATAAAATGGTTGATTCAAACACCAATGATTGTATGCCCAGCTTTCTGATACAAGGTACCGGTTTGAATAATGGGCTGATGATTACCCAATATGCCGCCGCTTCCATAGTATCTGAAAACAAGGTTTTAGTTCATCCCGCCTCAGCCGATTCAATACCTACCTGTGAAAATACCGAAGACCATGTAAGTATGGGAACTATAGCAGCAAGGCAGGCTATACAGATTTGCGAAAATGTAGAGCGAATTAGTGCAATTGCTTTGCTTACAGGTTTCTATTCTATAAATATGCGCCTTTTCCAATTTGCTAGTGTGGGTATGGAAAGTAAAATTGAGGCTGTTTTAGCACCGTCAACCTTAGAATTATATAATTCAATAAAAGAAGCCAATAAGGAATTACAAAACCCTGATTTCATCAAAACAGACCGTTTCTTATCACCTGAAATAAAAATCATAGGACAGAACCTGGGAATATTTGGTAGGATTGCTGATAAATACTTGCAATAAAATACAATTTCTCCTACATTTAGTTATCATTAACCCTTATAACCAATACCCATGAATGGCTATAGACAAAATGGAGAAAGAGCCAGGATAATAATTATCCTATTTATTACCCTGTTTGTAATAATGGTGGCATCATTGGCTACCCAATTGTGGCAATATAGCGTTATTGTAGCCTTTGACAATGGCACTACTGATAATTCGCAACTAACTTTCTCCGATACTGTAGTTCGCATCCCGGCAATTGCTTATTCCATTATATTTATCTTGTGTACAATCTACTTTATACGGTGGTTTAGGAGAGCTTATTACAATTACATACAACTTAATCTCGGTGCCGCATCATTTACCGAAGGTTGGGCTGCGGGTGCATGGTTCGTACCATTTACCAACCTTGTAAGACCATATAGAATAATGCAGGAATTGTGGCATGGCACACTTAAATTATTGAGTGGCAACAGCACAGGCGATTACCCATCTACCCTAATTGGTGCATGGTGGCTAACCTGGATACTTTATAATTTTGTTAGTAGTGCTGGCAACAGGCTCAGAATGTATATGACAACTATTGATTCTATTAAAACTGCTATACTAGTGGATGTAGTTGGAGATATAATTGGGCTTGTATCACTCATATTTATTATCCTTTTGGTGCGTAGCTATGCCGAACTAGAAAAACGATTGGAGGAAGCAATCTCCCTACCTCAGGATAGTATTTTTGCCTTAAATACCAATACTGCGTATTACCAATCCCGGCAGGCTGCCAGTGAAAACCAGGCAAGTAATATAGAGTAAGAGCAGATAAGTAATCACTTTCTGAATTAATAAAATGAAATGGTGACATAATAAGCCTGATAACCTAATTTTGCTACCAGAAAAACAATAGACAATTAATAAATGCAAACAATACAGCCAAGGATTTTTAAGGGTACGCGCGATTTTCTTCCTGATGAAATGATACACAGGGAAGAAGTGCAGAAGATAATGCGTGCCGTTTTCCAGAAATATGGTTTTGAACCCATTGAAACACCCGCCATTGAATACCTGAATGTGCTTACCGGCAAATATGGTGAAGATGCCGACAGGCTTATTTACCGCCTGAATTATAAAACCGGCTCGAAGGATGAGGCTGCGCTGCACTACGACCTTACTGTACCTTTCTCAAGGGTAATTTCAATGAACCGCGACCTGCCTAAACCATTCAAACGTTACCAGATACAGCCTGTATGGCGTGCTGATACCCCCCAGCCAAAACAAGGTCGTTTCCGTGAGTTTTACCAGTGCGATATTGATGCCGTAGGCAGCAAATCTATGCTGGTGGATGCGGAGATTATCTGTATTGTGAATGAGATTCTCACCCGCCTGGAATTCAAGAACTTCTTAATAAAAATCAATAACCGTAAACTTCTTAATGGCCTTGTGGCCTATGTGGGACTCGATAGCTCATGGACAGGTGAGATTTGCCGCTCTATTGATAAACTGGACAAGATTTCATTTGAAGAGGTAACGGAAGAATTAAGAACCAAGAATGTACCAGAAGAAGCCATAGCCAAATTAAAGACTGTGGTTGCCGGTGGTACTGTTACCCTTGCCGACGCTGAAAAGCTAATGGCAGGCATACCATCAGGTGAAGAAGGGGTAAATGAATTGAAAGACCTACTGGCTTATCTGGAATCGATGAATGTACCTAAGGAGAATTTCGTTTTTGAAATATCCCTGGCACGTGGGCTTGATTACTATACCGGCCCTATATTTGAAACTACCCTACCCGACCACCCACACATTGGTAGCCTTACCGGTGGTGGCAGGTATGATGAATTGATAGGTAGCTTTAGTGGTATTGATACCCCTGCGGTGGGTACATCACTGGGACTAGACAGGATTCTGGCTGCAATGAAGCAGCTAGGCATGCTTGATAAGGCCCAAACCCGCACTAAGGTGCTGGTTACCTCTTTCTCAAAAGAAACTATATTGGATAGCCTTAAATTGGCAAGCAAATTCAGGTCGCTGGGAGTGAATACTGAAATATACCATGAGGCTGTTAAGCTCAAAAACCAGTTCTCTTATGCCGATAAAAAAGGAATCAGGTTTGTAGCCATAATGGGTGAAGACGAAATAAAGAACGGCCAGGTAACGCTTAAAGACATGAGCAAAGGCAGTCAGGTATTAATTAGTACAGATGCAATTGAGCAATGGATTAGTGAGAATCTGTAAGTCAACATAAATAAAATAAGAAAGGACTATACTTGCTTTCAGGTATAGTCCTTTCTGATTTTTATAGAATTAAAAGAATTCCCCAATTCTTCAATGGCCTATTTACCATTAAAAATTAGCGGTCTCTATCTTCTCTATATTAAAGATTTTTTCTGCTGTTTGGTTGGTAGTGCTGCCTGTATTGATGGTAACGGTGCTATTTACATTGTCTGATACCACCAGATTTTCATTACCATTTATGGATATTGCTCCCTCAACTGATTTGCGTTCATTTTTAGCAAAGTCGTCCATCTCCAGCCTTTCAAGCTCCTTATTGAATTGGTTCCATAAATCAGCCGGGTCTTTAAACCTGCTGATGAAATGGCCCATATCCAGTAGTTTTTGTTTGAATTTCACAAGGCTATCCTCAACCGGGCCGTCTGTATCTTTAAAATAGGTAAAAATGAAAGGCTTTTTGGTGGCTGCAAAGGACCCAAATGCCTTTTCAAACTCTTCGGCGGTATACATGCCCATTTTGGTATAACCCAAAAGGATAAAGAGGTCAGAACCTTCTACGTATTTATTGTATTCACTCTGGCTACCAGTTACCGACATTCGGCCCGATAGGTCTTCCCAAATATCCAAATGCAGGAAAACACCCTTATCAAACCACATTTTACACTTGCGGTATATTTCGGTTTCGAAAAAATCGCGTTCAGGTTTTAACTCAAATGAGGAGGCAATAAAAATTTTGATCTTTTTCATGACTGGGGATTTTAATAAAGTCAAAACTAGAAATATTTTTCAAATATTGAAATTAACTCGACTAATTTTCCTCAATTAAAATCGACCCAAATGCCAAACTATTCTTAGGGCGCATACCTTAAGAAATAATTTACATGTATTCATAACTCTTAATAAACCGCTACCCTTCCATACCTAATCCTTGCGCCGAAATCAGAATATAGCTGATAGAAATATATACCTGGCAGGTAGGTTTGGCTTACGTCCTTGCCATTGGGAGTGAA
>CAIWHI010000321.1 GCA_903912435.1 uncultured Bacteroidota bacterium
ATTAGCTATACCCTTGCTACACCTACAATGGTAAGCCTGGCGATATATGATATCTCAGGCAGGACAGTTGCACAGATTTCAGACTACGAAATACAGATTGGTAATCATTCTTTCCAACCCTCAATTACCAATCAGGGTACTTATTTTGTGAGGTTGGTAGCCGGTAATATAGCTACTACAAGGATGTTTGTAAAGCAATAATAGAATTAGGCTGAGCTTAAGTCAAAATAATAATGCAGGTTGTTTCTTTTGGCACTATGGTACTATTTGGAGCAACCTGTTTGGTATTTGTTTGGTATTGGAATATTCAGAGGTGCATTTGGTGTAATCTTTTTTGATTTTCGAATCAGAAATTTCTTTCCCATTCGTTGCGGGTTTCAACCAGGTGTTTGTGTAGGATTTCAGATTCTTCATGGCTAATATTACCAGAGAGTCTTTCTGATAATTTTTTACCATTGACTTTACTCGTCGATTTTTTAATAAACTCAATAAGCTTCATGCTCTCTAAATCTTCTAAAAGTTTTAAAGCACTTGCATTATTAATTTTTATAGTAATTGTTTCCATTTGAGTCCGATTAAAGGCAAACTAAATCTTAGATTACCCTGATTGGTAACTATATCGTAAACACGAATGTAATAAAAATCACTCAATTCATTGTGTGACCTTGATCATAATTTTATAAGAATAGTTTTTAAATTGGTTTAAAACTTAGGCTGCCATTTTATCCCTTCTTCAAATGTGGCGTACCTTTTCCTGTATTTAAATAAGATTCAAGGCTGTTTAAAAAATAGTTCCAGCCATCTTCGCATACGTTGTAACATTCAAATGCAGGGGTGAGGCCCTCATGGATAAAAGTGATGCTGGTGCCTGAATTTGTTGGGGTGAGCGACCAAAATAGTTTGGTGCCTTGCCATTCTTCTTTCTTATTTAATGTCTTCATGTCGATATAGGCTTTGGTGCATAACCAGGTAATATGGTCATTAACATCGGCTTCTACTATTTCAAAAGTTTTGGTGGTTTTGTTGAAGGACACTATGAAGGTATCGCCATTGGCCGTTGACGAGCCGCTATAGTCATTCGTCCACCAATCCGGTATTCCCGTAGTGATGGCTTTATAAACTTCTTCAATTGGTTTTGTTACCTCAATGGTTTTCTTATAGTCGCTCATGTTATTTAGCTTTAATCCTTGCAAAAATAGAGAGGACTTGCTTTCTATAGGAGGGGTAATACCGACTGTTTTGTGGGGGGATAAAGACAAACTACAAAAGTGGGTTAATGTTTATTTACCTTTTATACACCTCAATACCCGGCAATATTTGGCTGGTGCCTGGTTGCCCATTCATGACATTGTAAATATTATTCATGCTGTCGGCAATGGCATTGAGCGACATTTTAGATAATTGTTGTAAGATATTAGTACCCTTTGGTGCTCCATAAGCTTTGCTAAATGAATAACTGAGGTTGCCCCACTGTGTGCTACCAGGGGTAGTATAATAGGTGGTAAAGTCAGTTAATTCCTTAGTGGCAGCATCATAGTTCACAATTTTGAAGCCGGGGTTATTGCCATGTTGTGGGGTGATACCGGGGCATGAAATAGCTACAGTAGAAATTGAGGAGTCGGCACTATGCAGCCTCCTCAATTCTTCCATATGGGTATGGCCATAAAGGATGCCTGATATTTCCTGCTTGTATCGGGTGGTGAGGCGTAAAAAATTATTGAGTGTGCTGGTATCATTACCATTACTAAATGACCACATTGGGGTGCCTCCCCATGCATTGTTGCCTGGTGGTACGTGCATTGCAATGTATACTTTTTCGTGATTTTTGTGGGCGGCAGCTAGTTGTTCTCCGAGCCAAAGCATTTGTTTTTGGGCATCTGGAATTGCCTGGGAGCCATCTACTGCCACAAAATTCGGCACATTCATCACTGTATTCATTGCAATCAGACGTAGTCCCTTTTCGGGACAGGCGGCATAATAGCCCATTTTTGGGGCGGGGTTAGATACTAAACCAGGAATGGTTGTTCCTGTAGTTTTACCAGAAGGATAAAAATAAGTGGAAATAGGTTTATGTGCAAATACAAAATCAAGAGGTGTCTTTTGGGCAGCATCGGCAAATGAATAATAGTCGCCTGAAAGGGCATCGTTATTACCGGGCAGGTAGAACAGGGGTTTGTGGTGCTTGTCGGCTATTTGGTTTAGGGCGCCTATTACCTTAACCAGGTCGGTATCGTGGTTGGCCCTCAGGGGCGAATTAGGTGGCAGGTAACAACCATCGGTGCAGGAATAATGGCCTGGCAAATCACCTGTATATACAATAAACGATGGGGCATCAGGGGCCGACAATAGCTGATCTACCTTTTTTAGGAACATTGCCCAGAGGTCTTCGCCGGTGTCACCACCATTATAGTTAGTAGTTTTTGCCTGTGCATCGTAATGTATATCCGATAAGAATAAGAAGGTATGCTCTTGCCTTACTGGTTTTGCAACCTTGGTTGGTTCTTTAGCAATTGAGAGCTGGGGAATCAAGAGGCCACAAATAAGTAATACTGAAAAGTAATTTAAAGAAAATTTCATGGGGATAATATTAAATGTTGAGCAATTTACACTTTTGTAATGCAAACATATAAATTGCTGTGATTAAATGCAATAGGTGGGAGGAGGATTTTTTGGTGGGAGCGGTGACGGGAATGTATACTTTAAATTATTAAGGATTACACCATGCTTGACCTATTTGGACCCAAGGGATTCTGAATAAATAAGTAAAAGATTTAATAATGGAAACGTAGAGAAATAATTTCAACAGATTTATTAGTTATTCTATATACCACTCTATGTTCTTTTGTTATTCTCCGAGACCAGCAATCAGAAAGATCATATTTTAATGGCTCAGGTTTTCCAATACCCGTAAACGGATCATATTCAATAGATGAAATAATTTCAGAAATACGACTCATGATTTTTTTATTGCCCGATCGTTTCCAAAATTGTATGTCATCAATGGCTTTAAGTGAATAAATTATTTCCAAAGATCGGCGGTTTTAATGGCAATGCCTTTTCCCTGATTCAATTCTTCAATACTTGCTGTGAGATGCTCATGATTGGCTTTTGTAGATAATAAATATTCAGTTTCAGTTTTGGTTGCAGATTTGCGCAATAATGCTTTTACTTTTTTAAGTACATCAGCACTCTCTGTATTGAGTAATAGCTGCATTAATTCCAGTTTTTCAGCTTTTAAATCCACCGTTAAAAATATTTTGTAGTGTAAAGATAAGTGAAAATAATTTTTTGGCGAGATTAGGTGTGGTTAGTTATCAAATTTCAAAATGTCGGGTTAAATAGGTTTACTCTTATTTGGTCTTTTGAAACCAGTAAAGAGCAATTATTTTTTTATTATTTTTTATAGTATGTTATTTAATTACCGCTATATATTTCATAATTATTCAGATCCCAGAAAAATCGCTTCTGTGATTTATGTAACTTATTTCCAGAATAGTGTAATAATAGGATAGACGGTTATGTGAACTTTGCCGCCTGTGTATAACTAAAAGAGAATAGGGTATGACAATTCTGGTTAGTACAATTCTACTCTTTGAAAAATAATTAATTTGAACAATATCCTGTTACAATAGTGTGAAAATAAGAAATAATAGGTAGATGCGGATAGAAAAACGAAATCTGGCATCAATTATGCTATATAGATTGTAATTGTTAAAAGTAAATAAATTTATCAATTTAAAACTAAATAGGGTTAAATACAAAAATATGATATTGCATATTAAATATATGGTTAGCCTTAGATGCAGGTTAATGGTGCAGGAAGAGTTGAAAAAATTGGGATTAAGATATGTTGATGTCGACTTGGGTAATGTTGAAATTTTGGAAGATATTACATCTGAACAGCGGGAATTATTGAAAAATAATTTAAGTAAAATAGGCCTTGAATTACTGGATGACAAAAAAGGGGTGCTCATCGAAAAAATCAAGCATATAATTATTGAGTTAGTCCATTATTCCGATATGCCAAACATTACTTTTTCTGACTACCTAAGTGCAAAAATGGATATGGATTATAATTACCTTTCAAATGTGTTTTCGGAGGTAAAGGGTATTACTATCCAGCAATATATCATTAACAATAAAATTGAAAAAGTAAAGGAATTGCTTATTTACGACCAGATGAATTTGACTGAAATTTCTTATAAATTGAACTACAGCAGTGTGGCTCATTTATCCAACCAGTTTAAAAAAGTAACAGGCTTAACACCTTCTGCTTTTAAAAAACTGAAAAAATCAAAACGTGTGGGGCATGAAAGTATTTAGCATGTACACCAGATGCATACAATATTAGGACGTACCAAGGCACTTATCACAATGACTAATAATACAATCAATAAAATAACAATATGGTGTTATATATTAAATATATGGTCAGCTTGCGGTGCAAAATGATGGTAAAATCAGAACTAAAGGAATTGAAACTACAATATGTTATTGTAGAATTTGGGTTCATTGAAATTCTGGAAGAGGTGAGTAAAACGCAATTAATTCAACTCAATGAGAAATTATTGGAACAAGGTATGGAGTTGCTCAATGCCCTGGATAGTATTTTGATTGAGAAAATATTGAAGATAATTTTAGAAATGGTTCATTTCTCTGAGGAGTTGCCTGCAGAAAACTACCAGGAATATATAAGCAAGCACGTAGGGGCAAGTTTCGCAGAAATTTCAGGCATATTTAAGGAGGTAAAGGGTATGACAATCCAACAATTTATTAATCTAAATAAAATAGAAAGAGTTAAAGAATTATTGTTGTACAATAAATTTAGCATCAAGGAAATTGCCCAAAAACTTAAATATATAAATGTAGCAAAGTTGAGAGCTGAATTCAAAAATAGCACAGGGCTGTCATTGACATTTTTTAAGAAACTGAAGTCGAAAAGGATAACGGTAGCATAAGGTTGTTATTACGGCAACATTGAATAAGTCAGTTTCCTAAACCAACAGTAGGGTTATTATTCAATTCTGGCAAGATTATTGCTATTATTATAATATTGCAAACAATAATAGTCACTATGAAATTAAATCTACTGCTCGTTTTTTTACTTTTGTTTGCCTCGTGTGCACCCAGGATTTATGTAGCAGATATGGCCAATGCACCAGCTTTTAGTGGTGCCCACGAAATGAATGTAAGTGGCTCTGTAAAATTGTAGCGCATAAATGAGCCTGTGCCGATTTGGCTTATTCAGTCACAAAGGATTTGGCAGTATTTGGTTCCTACCGCACTATGATTGACCATATGGGTTGGATATACCCTGTTTTTGACAAGCCTGAAAATTACAACAATTTTGACCGTGAGGTAGCTATGTCTGGTGAAAGATATGAAGGCGGATTTGGATATTATCATAATTTTAATGACATTAATATATGGGAAGTATTAGTTGGCTATGGGTATTGAACATTATATAGTACATATAATACCTATCCTTCTGATGTATTTAATGCAAAGTACCAAAGGCTTTTTCTACAACCTGTTTTTGGAGTAAGATCCGGTGGTATTTCCGTAATGCTAGGGTCTAAATTTGTAATACAACAATATACTAATTTCAATGCTACCGATTCCCAGCTGGTTTATAATATTAATAGGGGGCATAATGATGATCCAACCGATTTACGTAACCAGCGATTTTTCCTTATCGAACCCTTTATGGATATGAATGCGGGATTTAAGAATTTCATGTTTAAGTGCCAATTGGGTTTCTCGGCCCAGTGGGATGGTAATGCGCGCATTACCAGTTATTTGCCCATATATGCAGGTGTGGGTGTTACCTGTTATATCAGGTTGAAAAAGAAGGCTGTTGTGGATACGATGAGGTAGATAACAAGCACGAGTTGTGGGTAAATACAGAAATCCAAAAGGCCATGTTTAAATATTGCAATGATATATACATAGCAGAAACTAAATACTATTTCTTACTTCACCCCTCCCACCTTGGCATTATAATCCTCCACCTTTGGTTCCCAAAGTTCCACCTTGTTTTGCTCGCAGTCCAGGATATGGATGAATTTGCCGTAGTCAGAATCCTGGATGGTATCTACAAGAGTTACTCCTTCTTTTTGTAGCTGTTCTGCTAATTGGGTCAGGTTGTTTACTCGGTAGTTGATCATGAAGTCTTTGGTGGATGGGGCAAAGTAGGTTGTCTTTTCGCCAAAAACGCTCCAGGACGTGCATCCATATTTTGACTGATCATCGCCCTGCCTCCAATCGAATTTTGCACCATATGGTCCTGCATCAAGGTGCAAGTGTTGCTTATACCATTCCCTTAAGGTTTTAGGGTCTTTGCTTTTAAAGAATAGCCCACCAATACCTGTGATACGTGGTGTGGGATTATTGTTTGCATTAGGAATATCAACGGCCAAAATTTCATTAAGGCGTTTGGTATCAAAATACTCCTGCCACAATTTTATTTTTTGGTCCTTCACCACAATTTTCCAGGAAGCGCTTGTTTCCCATACATTTTCCTTATTCCCCTTGTAACTACCTTTAATGGATCCGAAAACAGCCACTGTATCTCCGTTTTTATAAAAATCATTCATTTCAATGTGATAGTCGGGGAACATCTTTAATATAGCCAGCCATATTAAAGCTTTGTCATCCCTGTTTTTGTTGCCATTGGTTTCTATTATTAAATAGTCATTGGTGAGCAATGAGCCCAGTCCTTTAGCATCGTGGGCATTGATTGCATCTTTGAAAGCAAATACCGTCTCTTTAGCCGACCTATTTTTTGATTGGGAATGTGCGGATAGGGAAAATATTGTTGCAATCAATAGGGAAAGGCATTTTTTTATAGCCATCATGAGTAATTATTTAGATGACAAATATAAATGAAATATTCACCCTGACTAGGGATAATGGTATTAATATATTCAATGCAGATACATTTAATCTCGGGAATATTGGAGGAGTTAAAAAAGCTATATACAATGCCAGTGGAAAATTAAAATGGGTAATGACCGCCTCAAATGTAGATTCTATAAGTGGCAATGTTTTAGGAATAAGGAATTAAGGAAATTATTGTTTGTCCATCATTTACCTTAAAGGTTTAAAATCTCTCGGTATTGGCTCCTACAGTTTTTACGATTCAGCCTATTAAAATTTCTTCATTACAAAAATGGGCTGGCAGATTTCCATTATCTACCCGAATGATTATTTACATTGTACTAGCTACAAAAAATCCCCGCCTGTCTTTATACCTGCCTATCGGCAGACAGGCTTACAACTCTTTGCTTACTACCAGCCAATCTACTCCTGCCATAAGAAAGGAAACAAAATAATACCCAGTAATATCACCAGCATATCTAATGCCAAAAGCACTACTGCCAAAGTCCACCAGCCTTCTATGTAGACTGGTGAAAGGGCTTTGAGTGCCAGCTTACTTAATATCATCAATACCGGGGTCACAAGCGGAAAGCCCAGGATGGCCATTAGTGCTGAATTCTGCTGGGCCCGGGCTGCTATTGCCGAGAGAAAGGTGAATACTGCGGAAAGACTAAGGCTGCCAACCATAGAGATGATGATAAAGGTAGCAGTCTGCTCCAGAGGCCAGCCTAGCATTAGGTAATATAAAAACAGGCTCACCAGGCTCATCACAAACATAAGGATGATACTGTAGGTCATCTTAGCGAGTAGGAAAGAAGTAGGCTTTACGAGGGTAAAGTAATACCGGAACCTATTTGGATGCTCCTGCAGGAAACTCTTAGCCACCGAATTTACCGCTACAAACAATTGCGTTAACCAGAAAAGGGCATTCCAGGTTCGGCCTTCGGGCTGCCCGCTCATCATATACACTACAAAAACAGTGGAACCTACGTAAAGTAGCACCCCAAACAGTGTATGTTTCTGGCGCCACTCCATGAGGAGGTCTTTTTTAACGAGGGATATGAAGGGAGAAGGCAATTTTTATTAAAGTTAAAAGGCAAAAGTTAAAAGTTAAAACATTTTTTTAAAGTCAAAAGTCAAAATGCTTTTTTAAAGTCAAATTCGAAATTCAAAATAGGACGGTTGTATCATTCATTTCAAATCAAAACTATTAGCACGACCTAATTCCTTATTAGGAACAAGTGGCGCAAAAATAAGGATACCTGGCATAAAAAGGCAAAGAATATTACGAGTTCGCCATTTACCGGAAACAAATCAGAATTCACTAGCCCAAGCGTATTAACCATTCAATGATTAAGAAATCATTGGTGCGATAAATGCAGATGCATTTATTGAATTGCATTTATGGATCACAAACATAACAACTTAATTATCAATCGTTTGCATTGAAGAAATTAATTTTTGGTGCAAAAATGCTGATTTACAGCATCTAAAACATAACGACTATTTTTTTTTGAAATAATGTTTTGTTTTGTCTGAAACCTGCGTATATTTGCACTCCCAAAGCGATACAGCGATGGTAGTTCTTTAACAAAATGCGGAAGTAGCTCAGTTGGTAGAGCACAACCTTGCCAAGGTTGGGGTCGCGGGTTCGAGTCTCGTCTTCCGCTCTAAAAAATTCCATCCCGATTTTTTCGTGATGGAATTTTTTGTTTAGTAGCATTCCAGTTTCCCTTCGGGAAATTACCTGATGGAACGAAATAATAAAAAAGATGCCCTGGTGGCGGAACAGGTAGACGCGCAGGACTTAAAATCCTGTTTGCAGCAATGCGAGTACGGGTTCGATTCCCGTCTGGGGCACTGAAAATCATGTAGTTACAAAGTAAAAAGCCGATTCGCAAGAATCGGCTTATTACTTTTACTACAACAATACTACAACATTTACGGGCTGATTTGTATCAAAGTGAATCAATTTGA
>CAIWHI010000322.1 GCA_903912435.1 uncultured Bacteroidota bacterium
CAACAGGGCGAAGAAGATAAGGCAGCCTACCTGGCAACTGCTGGTAACAATGTAGACGAGAACACCGTTAAGTTACTTACCGAGCCAAATGAAATTGCAGCAGGTAAAGAATTATTCGGTAAAAACTGTATCGCATGTCACCTTGCTGATGGTGGTGGTGTGGTAGGTCCAAACCTTACCGATGATTATTGGTTACATGGTGGTAGTATTAAGGATATCTTCAAAACCATCAAGTATGGTTGGCAGGATAAGGGTATGAAGAGCTGGAAAGATGATTTCTCTGCTAAGCAAATTCAACAATTGGCAAGCTATGTAAAATCATTGAAGGGTACGCATCCGGCAGTGCCAAAAGCTGCACAGGGTGAATTATATATCGAAGCCGCTGCTGCCGCACCAGCTGTAGATAGTACTAGGAAAGGTAGCGATAGTACAAAGGTTGAAAAGAGTAAGTAGTTCGATTAATATACTAGTAATAGGATGTTTTTGAATTAAAGATTTGGTACTCTTTTATTAAGCGGGTACCAAATCTTTTTTTTTGGTTTGGATTTAGTGAGATTGGATATAAAAAATAAGATAATGAGCAGTAATCAGGTAAAACCTTCATTTAGGGATAAGGTAGCAACGGTAGACCAGACAGGTAAGAGGATATGGATGTTTCCCCAAAAACCTGAAGGTAAGTTTTATAATGCGAGGAAAATTGTAACTATTATTTACCTTATCGTATTCTTTGGGTTGCCATTTGTAAAATATAATGGACATCCTATTTTTCTACTCAATGTATTGGGCAGGAAGTTTATTCTATTTGGGCAGATTTTCTGGCCACAGGATTTCTTCATATTCGCCATAGGGATGGCTTTGTTCATTGTATTTATAGCTCTTTTCACTGTAGTATTCGGGCGTGTTTTTTGTGGGTGGGCTTGCCCTCAAACGGTATTTATGGAAATGATTTTCCGTAAAATTGAATTCTGGATTGAGGGTGATGCGGCTGAACAAAAAATGTTGGCCAAAGCTCCTTGGGATGGTAAAAAAATAGGAAAGAAATTGGCTAAATGGGCTGCATTCTGGCTAATGAGTTTCCTTATTGCCAATACCTTTCTGGCCTATCTTATTGGGGTAGATGATTTGAAGCTAATGGTTTCCGAACCGTTTTTTAAGAATGTTGGCACTTTTATGTCATTAGCGCTCTTTACTACTATTTTCTTCTTTGTCTATCTGTGGTTGCGCGAGCAGGTATGTACTGTTATCTGTCCATATGGCCGTATGCAAGGAGTATTGCTCGACCGTGATTCTGTTATTGTTTCATACGATTATACCAGAGGAGAGGAAAGGGGTAAATTCCACAAAAATGAAGAAAGGACTATAGGCGATTGTATAGATTGTGCCCAATGTGTAAAGGTTTGCCCTACTGGTATTGATATTCGTAACGGAACCCAGTTGGAGTGTATTAACTGTACAGCGTGCATAGATGCCTGCGATAAAATGATGAATGCTGTTGGTCTGCCTGAGGGGTTGATTAGGTATGCAAGTGAAAACAGTATTGCCAAAAAGACACCCTGGAAGTTAACATGGAGGATGAAGGCATATAGTGTAGTGATGTGCTTATTGCTTGGCGTTTTGGTATGGTTATTGGCTACCCGTACAGATGTGGGAATAACTGTATTACGTGTTCCAGGTCAGCTTTATCAGGAATGGCCTAACCATCAGATGAGTAACCTGTATACCTATAAGATGTTGAATAAAACCTTCAAGGATAAGGAGTTAAAATTAAGACCCGAAAACTTTAAAGGTGAAATTAAACTGGTAGGAGAAAATAAATTTATAATCCCTAAGAACGGGTATACTATTGGCACCATGTTTATTTACATCAACGATGATGAGGTAATAAATCGTAAAACAGTATTGAAAATAGGGGTCTATGAAAACGGAGAAAGGATATCAACTATATCTACTGCGTTTCTGGGGCCATTTAATGGTAAATAATTAAAAACATATTTTTATGAAAATAGGATGGGGTTGGAAAATTGCAGGATTATACAGCGTATTTGTAGTATTAATCCTCGTATTGGTCATCAAGGCCAATAACCAGCATTTCGATTTGGTATCGAAAGATTATTATGATGCCGAGATAGGGTATCAGAAAGTGCTGGATGCCGGTAAAAACCAGGCATCATTATCTAAGTCGTTGAATATTCATGCTAACAGTAGCGATGTGGTTATTGAATTTCCTGATGAGTTTAAGAGCAAGGTTTTGAGCGTGGGACGATAGCTGATGACACTCGTCCAGGATATAGATACGATAGTCACCAAAACGGGGTAAAAAGTATGTGCCTTCTAACTCCTGTTCCAACTCTCGGATGCCGGTGATCTTAGCTGCATTGATCTCGTACATATCAAAACCGGAGGATATGCCCGATTCGTAGAAGCTTTTTGAAAGCACCC
>CAIWHI010000323.1 GCA_903912435.1 uncultured Bacteroidota bacterium
CCTACACTCATTCTTATGAGGCCATCGGTGATGCCGTATTGCAGACGGTTTTCGCGAGGCACCCCAAGGTGGGTTGTAGATGCAGGGTGGGATACCAACGTATCGCATGTACCCAGGGATACAGCATTAGTGAGTAGCTTCAGGTTATTGATGAATTTGATACCTGCATCAAAACCTCCTTTCAACTCAAAGCTAAGCATAGCCCCTGGGTGCTTCATTTGCTTCAATGAAACCTTATGGTCGGGGTGCCCTTCCAGCCCCAGATAATTAACCAATCCTACACCAGGGTGGGCATGTAAAAATTCAGCAACCTTGCTTGCATTGCTGCAATGGCGGTCCATACGCAGGGCAAAAGTGCGCAAACCATTAGTGAGCACAAAGGCATCGAAAGCATTACTATTGCCACCCAATAAGCGGTGCATTTTGGTAATGCCAGTTCTCATTTTTTGTAAGTCTTTACCTACCAATACACCGCCTATTGCAGTACCATGCCCATTGAGGAACTTGGTGGTAGAATGCATCACATAATCAACTGCATATTTGAATGGCTGCTGTAAGTAGGGTGTGGCAAACGTATTGTCTACACATACTATCAAACCATATTGCTTACCCAGGTTTGAAATTAGTTCTAGGTCAATACATTGCAGGGTAGGGTTTGCAGGGGTTTCAATATGCATCAAAGCTATATCAGGGTTGGTTTTCAGGGCTTCCTCTACTTTTTGGGCATCATGAAAATCAAAAATAACCAAACCAATACCTAATGCTGGTAATACTTTTTCTACCAGTTCATGTGTGCCGCCATAAAGCGAGTAATGGGTAATGATTTTTTGCCCAGCCTTTACATTGCCTAATAGCATGGTAGTGAGTGCAGCCATACCCGATGCATGCAGGATAGCCTTCAGTTGCAAAGGATTTCCATCGGCATCTTTTATGCCAAAGGCTTCCAATAAAGCGATTTTTTCTTCGGCTTCGGTAATTGTAGGGTTACCCCAGCGGCCATAGATATAGCCCTTTTCTTCGTTTTTGAACACAGCAATTGATTGTTCTGCAGTATCGAAAGTATAGGTGCTCGAAGCATAAATAGGGGTAAGATGTGCCCTATTGCTTTCCTGACTATGGCCACCATGAATACACAGTGTATCGAATCCAAATGAATTATTTTCGCCTGACATTTTCGCCTAAATTTGCTGCAAAATTACGATTTATCATGAAGGAATTACTGCTACAATACGCCGAATATAATGTGTGGGCCAATAAACGCCTGATTGATTTGTTATTAAAGCAAGAGCATGGGCTTTGTGATAAAGAAGTAGTCAGCAGTTTCCCAACTATTAAGGCCACCATCATGCACAATTGGAGTGCAGAGGTTATCTGGTTGCAAAGATTGGAACTTGCCGAGCACCCACAATGGATGGAAAGTATCTTTACAGGTACCCTTACAGAAGCATTCCATCAATGGCAAAATACCTCTGCCGAACTAGTGAAATTTATTGCAAAACAATATGATGACCGTTCATTTACCCATGAAGTTATATTTCCCGACCGTAGGGGTGATATCAGCAAAATGCAGGTAGGGCAGATATTGCACCATGTTTTTAACCACGCCACCTACCATAGAGGGCAAATTGTAACCATGCTCAGAACTCTTGGAGTAAAGGATATCCCCTCAACCGACTTTTTTGCGTATGCAAGGAAGAAATAGGATATCATTATTAAGCATCTTTTCCCATCCACCCCATTATTTTCTCATAATAAATAATAACCAGACAGGTCGAAAGCAATAAGATTGTAATCCCCAGAAATAAATATACCCCCACTGGTTTGAATTCCAGGGTAACTTCATGATTACCTGAGGGAACAACAATGCCAATATAGGTCAGGTTAACTTTGTTGACGGGCACATACTTGCCATCAATACGCACCTCCCAGCCATCAATATAGTTTTGCTGCAAAACCAGCATCCTGCTCCCCCTTGCCCTCGTTGGTACACTAATTCTATTAGGGCCGAATTGAGTAAATGCAATACTATCATCATCCTGACAAGAACTA
>CAIWHI010000324.1 GCA_903912435.1 uncultured Bacteroidota bacterium
CACTTTCATTGATATCAAACTTACCGCAGCTATTGTAGATTTTTATTTTGTCTTGCTCAGCTATTTCTAGCCCATCATGCTGGTCTTCGGGACCGCCCAATAAAATAACTGGGTAAGGCACTTTGGCACAAAACTCCTTCCATTTGTCTATTGGTAATTTCTTGGTATTGTATGAACCACCTATCACGCAGCCCACATACCCCCCCCAATGACTCATTGGTATATCATTATTCCCAAGCTTTTTATTATCCGGCAAAAAATAATCAAGCCCTTTACCATCATTATGCACTCCTAGTGGCCTAACAGCCTCAAAGTATCGCTCTACAATACTTTTATCGGGCATAAAATTCATCTTAAGGTTGGTAAGGAACCATTTCTGGATGTTCAATTTGGGGAAGGCAAAGCTTTTTACATTCAGGGCTTTTTTCACCCTGAGTGTACGCAGATTGTGGTGAAGGTCAATAACATAATCGTATTTCTCCTTCTTCAGCACCTCCAGCATTGCATCTAAATCATTGCCCAGGGTATGTATTTTGTCAATGTATGGATTGCTTATGAGCAGTGTACCTAATGATGCCTTGGTAAGGTAATGCACCTCCCAATCAGGGTGCTGGTGTTTGAGGCAGCGTACTACCGGGGTAGTTAAAACTATATCACCAATAGAAGAAAAACGGATAATAAGCGCCTTCATGAAAAATAAAAAAATGAACAATCATGCCCCATTAGGGCAAATAACCTCCGGCAATAACCTAGACCCTAGTTAATGGCATAGGTAAGTTCGCACCATGCCTTTGTATCGGTAACTCCAAGCGCCTCCTTTGCAGTATTACTGATACCTATTATGCTATTGGCATATAGTTTGGTATTAGGGATTTTTGCCAATACCTTCACATAAATGGTCTTACCAGTACCTGGGTTATAAACCTTTATGATACCACCGGGAGGGGTGGTATTATGGAATGCATAGTAAACGTTGTTTTTGCCCGGCTTATCGAAGAATACAGCAGTACCTTTTTCTGTAAGTACATTTACTCCATTAGCAGTCTGTCGGTTAAACACAGTATCCAGCCCGCCAAGCACTTTTACCTTCACACTATCTGTATTCACTTTCTTTCTGGGTATGAAATATCCTTTCTCATTTTCAGGATTAGATGTATCGAAAGCAAACATTTTTAACCAACCAATAAATAGCACCTGCCCTTCATTAAGTGTATTACCATGCAGATTGTTCCATTGCCTCAGTGTACCTTTAGTAATGCCGGCATAGGTACTTATCACACCTATATCATCGCGCTGGCCTACCTTATAGTAAAGCTCACGAATATTCTGGATATCTAAAGGTGGCTTTACAGTGAAGTAGTTTTCCCTGTTTACAGGGATATTCACTAATGAGTAAGGCATCAATTTTTTAATATCATCAAAATCATTGGCTACGGCCAATTGGTCTTCTGTAATGTAAAACCTGAAAGCCAACATTTTCATGGTTTCTCCCGGTTTAATAAAATACTTGATACCCCAGTTAGCACCATGGCGAGAGGCAAACAAGCTATCCTTAGTTTGAGCCTGGGCTGTGAAACCCATTATAAAAAACAAAGCTATTAATGAATATTTCATCATAGTATTATGCAAATTTATTGCGTAATGTACAAAATTTATGCCCAAAATTACTATGTTTAGTTAAGATTAAAAATCGGGGAGCAGAATTTAAGATTAATTTACACTTACAAAAAGGATTTTCATACATATAAACCTATCAATTACCTCTTAGAATGGGAATTATGGTAGTATGAGGAATTATTAAAACAGCGAATTTCGATTTTTACAAATCTTCACCTGATTATCCAGAGGAAAAATCATGCTATCTTAGCAAAAATTTCTTATTTAATTATGCACATGCATGAGGTGAAGACGGAAGCTGATAAAAAAGCTTTCCTCCAGGTGGCAATTGATATTTATAAAAACGACAGCAACTGGATACGCCCTTTGGATAAAGACATTGAAGAAGTATTTAATACGGAGAAGAATAAATTTTTCAAACGCGGCGAGTGCACCCGGTGGCTATTGGATGATGGCAATGGTAAATATATTGGCAGGATAGCGGCATTCGTAAATAAACAATATAAACAAAGCCAACCTACTGGTGGTATAGGTTTTTTCGAATGCATCAATGAGCAGGGCACGGCCAACTTCATGTTCGACCATTGCAAAAAATGGCTTGAAGAGAGGGGCATGGAAGCCATGGATGGACCTATAAACTTTGGCGAGCGCGACAAATGGTGGGGATTACTTAAGGAAGGCTATTACTCCCCTCTTTATTGCATGAACTACAACCCACCCTATTATGTGAACCTTTTTGAAAATTATGGCTTTAAAGTATATTTCAACCAGATATGTTTTGGAATGAAGGTAATGGGGCCATTGAATGAAAAATTTGTTCAACGACATAAAATCATTGCTGCTGACCCAAATTATAAGGCAGTAATGATGAAGAAAGATAATCTAATCAAATTTGCCAAAGACTTTACCTATGTTTATAACAAAGCCTGGGCTGGTCATGGGGGTGGAAAAACACTGGAGGAGAAAACGGTAATAAAAATGTTTAAAACCATGAAACCGGTTATGGACGAACATATTTCGTGGTTTGTCTATTACAAGGATGAACCCATAGCCCTATGGCTCAATCTTCCCGACCTCAACCAGTATTTTAAACAAATGGATGGCCAGTTTGGCCTGCTTCAAAAACTAAAATTGCTATATCTTAAAACCTTTGGAAAATGCCCCCGGTTCGTGGGCCTGGTATTTGGTGTAATTCCCGAATTTCAGGGAAAGGGAATAGATGCATTTATAATTATTGAAGGGGCCACAGTGATTAGAAGCAAAGGAAGGTATGAAGACTATGAAATGCAGTGGATAGGTGATTTTAACCCAAAAATGATTAATATATCCGAAAGCCTGGGAACCCACCGTAGCCGTAGTTTGAGTACCTATAGGTTCCTTTTCGATAGAAACAAGGAGTTTGTGAGACATCCTGTAGTATAAACCCTCAGGAATCCTCTACATTAAAAACAAAAGCACCGACTCAACAACTAATGCCCCACTAATCACCAGCAGCGTCCAAAGCAGGATACGCTCTTTTTTGTCAAATAGTTCTTTTGAAAACATGGTATAAATTTTATGCTGCGTTAGTAAATGAATTATAATTGTTTGGCATTGTGGTTGGCATTGCTGTGGGTCGTTGCCATTTGTGTCTTGAATATTTATAAGAATAAGCACCTACAAAATTATTAGGACACAGTTCATCAAGTGATTTGTGACAAATACCATTTATATTATTCAACTGCCTGAGTACAGTCCACAATTTGGTATAACTAACCTTATAACCGTCCTGAAAATAACAAACCATACCATCATCAAAAAGGCCAAACATATCGCCTCTTTTAAGTTTATCTGCTATTTTCTCTTCCCTGTTTACATAAGTTTTACCAATAGAAAACCAACCCATATTATCAGTACTTAGTTGTAAAAATGCTTTTATAGCCAAATAATTATCAATGAATTCCAGCTTACCTTCTGCATTTCACTGCCCCTATTTTATTAAGCAAATTTATTCATTCCATCAAAACGATTAATCCCTATCATTAGTAGCCATTTAACAAATAACAAATCTGTTAACCAAATCAACCAGTACAGAACATAACAGTTTTTTAAGCTATCCACTATAAATACTAAACCGAAAGTGGATTATATTTGTATATGCAAAAGCCGAAAATGGTGGTACTTACCGGTGCCGGTATAAGTGCCGAAAGTGGAATAAAAACCTTCCGCGATTCAGATGGATTGTGGGAGGGGTATAATATTGCAGATGTAGCCTCCCCCCGCGGATGGCGTAAAGACCCTCAGGTGGTACTTGATTTTTACAATATGCGCCGGCATGATGTAAAAAAGGCCCAGCCAAATGCTGCCCATATAGGTCTGGCTGAACTTGAAGCCCACTACGATGTGCATATCATCACCCAAAATATTGACGACCTGCACGAAAGGGCGGGCTCAACAAAAGTACTGCACCTACACGGTGAAATAGTAAAAATGCGCAGTGAAAAAAGTGATACCAAAACTTACCCCTATACTAATGATATAAAACTGGGAGACAAAGCCCCTGATGGAGGCCAGTTGAGACCTCACATTGTATGGTTTGAAGAACCTGTGCCGATGATAGAGGTGGCAATACCCATACTTTATGAAGCAGACATTTTTGTGCTGATAGGAACATCACTAGTAGTTTACCCTGCTGCGGGTTTGGTGGACTACGTAAAGGAGTCTGTAAAGAAGTATGTGATTGATAAGAAAATACCACCTGTAAAACGTTATAAAAATGTAATACCAATAGAACTACCAGCCACTGAAGGTATGGCCGAACTAAAAAGAATACTTTTGGGATGATGATTTAGGACAATTGCCAACCAAAACTGTGATATGATTTCCACTAATAAAAGGCTAATATTTATTTCATCCTATACCACCTACATGCACATTGATTAATTTTTGAGTAAATTGCCAACCATTAATTTGCAGCCATCTCCAAACCGAATGTTTAGGCTTATTTATTTAGTTTTCATTGCTGTTTTTATTTGCTTATCACAGGACGCAACTGCCCAGGGAGATGTGGTAGTTCACGCCCCATCGGGTATGGATGCGTTGATAAAAAAGAAAAGGCCTGCTGAAAAAACAACCAGTAGTGACTCACCTGTAAAATCTGCAGTAAAGACCAAAGTTGCCCCACCCAAATCAATTGCTCCCACTTCAGGTGAAAGTGAATCAGCCAAACCAAAAAAATCAAATGAGCCTGTAGTTGTCAACCTTAGCCCTGAACCTAAAAGGGCAGCCTATACCGACAATCCTGTTCATCTGGTAAGTTATACCCGCCAAAAAGGAAGTGGGGTAATCTATTCGGGCAAGGGGTTCAGGGTGCAGATTTATTATGGGCCCGACAGGGCAAAGGCGGTTCAGGTAAAAGCCGAATTTATGCGCACCTTCCCCGATGTGCGTACGTATCTCAACTATTTATCCCCTACATTTAGGGTAAAGGTGGGCGATTACCGAAATCGCACCGATGCTGAAGGCATGCTACGTGAGGCTCGCTCTATTTTTGGTGGTCCCTGCATGATAGTACCAGATATTATTACAATTAACACATTTTAGCATGATTGAACAGATACGCGCAAAAGCCGCGCAATATTTCCCCGATGTGCAGGAAATACGCCATCATATACATTCTCATCCCGAACTTTCATTTGAGGAATTTAATACCGCTGCCTATGTATCTGGCAAGCTCACAGCCTGGGGTATAGAACACGAAACAGCAGTAGCAGGCACAGGTATTGTAGCCCTAATAAAAGGCGCGCATCCAGGCCGCTGCATAGCGTTGCGTGCCGACCTTGACGCCTTACCAATTCAGGAAGAAAACGATACAGTTTACAGCTCACAAAATGCAGGGATAATGCATGCCTGTGGGCATGATGTGCACACAAGTTGCCTGCTGGGTGCAGCCCGCATACTCCACGATTTTAGAAATGAATTGCAAGGCACTGTGAAACTGATTTTCCAACCCGGAGAAGAAAAGCACCCCGGTGGTGCCAGCCTGATGATAGCAGCCGGAGTTTTGGACAATCCCAAACCAGAAGCTATATATGCACTACACGTATACCCCAACCTGCCAAGTGGAACTGTGGGTTTCAGAGCGGGACAATATATGGCAAGTGCTGATGAAATATACATAACCATAGAAGGAAGAGGAGGCCATGCCGCTCTACCCCACCTCACCGTAGACCCGATAGCAGTAGCTGCACTGGTAATTACGGGCCTGCAGCAGGTAGTAGCCCGCAAGGCCAACCCATTGATACCATCTGTACTTTCGTTTTGTAAAATTCAAGGCGGCTTTGCTACCAATGTTATACCGGGAAAGGTGGAAATCCTGGGCACCTTCCGTACCATGAATGAAGCATGGAGAGCAGAAGCCCACCATTGGATAAAAGACTATGTAATAAAGACCTGTGAAGCATATGGGGCCGTTGCAACTATTGACATACCACCGGGATACCCTAGTTTGTATAATGACATGGCCCTTACCCGCCAGGCGGAAGATTGGGCCAGAGATTTTATTGGAACTGAAAATGTAAAGGAACTGGACATGCGCATGGCTGGCGAAGATTTCAGTTTCTATACCCAATACATGCCCGGATGTTTCTTCCGCATTGGCACCAATAAAGATGGCAAGGAATTTACATCTCCGGTACACGCCCCAACCTTCGATATTCATGAAGAAGCAATGGCCACAGGTATGGGCATGATGGCCTGGTTTGCCATAAATGCCTCTAAACAGGGTTAAATTCTAAACCCAATTAAACAATCAATTGTAAGAATCTCATTAAAAAACAAACTGCTTTTCAGTAGCCCCGACTTAAAAGTAGGGGTATGTGTAGAAAAATACATTTGGCTTTAGCCAAAATCTTTTAGGATTGTTGGTTAATGCACGGTTAGGGTGGCACTTAATGAAAAAAATAACCCTTTTGATTTTTTATTTTTTATTTTTGATTTTATGATGAAGCGGGTTTTCAATTTATTTTTAATGGGCATGTCACTGCTTTTTTGCTTCAGGCTAATGGCACAGCAAACTGCTAAGACCAAGGCACCTGTAAAACCGGGAAATAGTAAAAAAATCTTCCTCCCACCTGTATACCTGGGTAAGAGTAATCTACATGAAGGATTGATAAAAAAACGAATTTTCGATAGTTTGCTCAGGCAAGGTATATCAGCACACGATTCTCTGGGAAATAAATACCGCATTGTAGGATTCGATTTTAGCTATGCCGAGCGAAGCCTTTATGAAGACTCAGTAGGCATATTTCAGGGAACGGACAAGCTGAGCAAGCAGGTACCACCTCAACTGGTGAAGTTCATCCGTGACAACGCTGACAAACCAGTGAATATTCTTTTTGAGGGGGCAAACGTAGTCACAGCTAAAACACTCAGTGAGATAGTTGATTGCGATGTCAACTTCGCCCTTATGCGACTGATGGTAGCTAGCTCACTAAAGCAGGACAGGCACAAGCTTAGAGGCGACAAGCAGAATGACCAATTCAAGAAAGCAAAAGAAACGCAAATTGAAA
>CAIWHI010000325.1 GCA_903912435.1 uncultured Bacteroidota bacterium
ACGGTGGGCAGGTTTACATGGATGGAGCTAATATGAATGCGCAGGTAGGTCTTACTGCTCCTGGCCTGATTGGTGCTGATGTATGCCACCTGAACTTACATAAGACATTCGCTATCCCACATGGTGGTGGTGGTCCTGGTATGGGCCCTATATGTGTTAAGAAACACCTGGAGGCTCACTTACCATCTCATATCTACCTTCGTGAAGGTGTAGGCAATGCAGTATCTGCTGCCCCATATGGCTCTGCGAGTATATTGCTGATATCTTATGGTTATATCCGTATGCTAGGTGCTAAGGGCGTAAGAATGGCTACTGAATATGCTATTCTTAATGCTAACTACATGCGCTCTCGCCTACAAGGTAAATACGACATCCTATATACTGGTAGCGGTGGCACTTGTGCTCATGAATTTATCGTTGACCTTCGTCCATTCAAAAAATCAGTTGATATAGAAGCAGAAGATGTTGCTAAACGCCTGATTGACTATGGTTTCCATGCACCTACAATGAGCTTTCCTGTTGCTGGTACCTTGATGATTGAGCCTACGGAAAGTGAAGGCAAAGATGAACTGGACCGTTTCTGCGATGCAATGCTGAGCATACGTGAAGAAATTCGTGCTATAGAAGAAGGTAAGGCTGACAAATTAGATAATGCACTTAAAAATGCACCACACACCCAATTTACAGTAACTGCCGACGATTGGAGCCATAAATACTCTCGTACAGAAGCTGCTTATCCTTTACCATGGGTTAAGCACAACAAATTCTGGCCTAGTGTTGCCCGTGTAAACAATACATTCGGTGACAGAAACCTGGTTTGTACTTGTGAACCAACAGAATCTTACGCATAATTAGAGATTGATTATAGTTATAAAATCAAAAGGCTATCCGGTGGATGGCCTTTTGATTTTTATAATAATTGAACAATAAGATAACTATCCAAAATAAACAGGGCTGCCCACCATGGACAGCCCTGTTTATTTTGGATACTACCTTATCAAATTAGCGTGCTTCATCAGCACTTGGACCATACATACCAGGTATTGGAATATCTAACAAACGTAGATATACACTTAACTGACCACGGTGGTGTACAATATGACTAAATACCATACTACGAAGCACAACCTTTTTAGGCATACTAAATATAACGTGGTCGCCCATGCGAAGCGTCCACATTTGGTCGAAATCGTCATCATTTGTTGCTGCTTCAAGAACAGCAATAGCCTTACTCATCATTTCATCATGCTTGGCAACTAATTCCTCTGCTGTTGCGGGAATTACTGGTTTGTAATTCATAGTACTAAGGTCCAGCTCATGAGAACCCATTGTAAAACCAATCCATGATGGCAACTCAGCAATATGATTAGCCAGGCGTGGCATCAGCATTGACTTTTCATGTGGCTTATAATCAGTTTTATCCATTGGTACCAGGGCCAACATTTTACGTGTATTGGCTCCTTCCATTTGTAATTCGGCAATTAATGCTGTATTGTATGACATAATTGATATAATTTTTTGGAAAATTAAGGAAAATTAATTGACTAATGAGTGGTTAACAAAAGATTTAAAGATTACTTATTCCAGTTCAGATTAACAAAAGATAGTTCATAAAATAGATTGCACAATGGTTTCACTACAAGCTCATTACAAAACAACAAATTGATACCCCCTACCCTTTAAGGTTACAATTTCAATTCCATTTGAACCCTCAAAATAACCACGAAGCTTTTTGATATACACATCCAGATTGCGGGAATTAAAAAAAGAATCATCGCCCCATACAGTCATTAATAATTCCTTGCGGTCGGTAATACTATTAATATGGGCACAAAGCATACCCAATACCTGTGATTCTCTATGCGATAACTTTACAACGGAACCTTGGGTATGCAATTCAAACTTACCGGGATAAAACCTGAACTGCTTCAGAGTAATTTCATCTGGTAATGATTGCAGATTAGAAGCATCCCTATTCATAATCTTCAACTGATTATCTATTCTCACCAAAAGCTCTTCCATACTAAAGGGCTTTTTAAGATAATCAGTGCCACCTGAGGCAAAACCTTTTACAAGGTCTTCAGTTTGTGTTTTGGCAGTAAGGAAAATGATGGGAATATGCGTATTAATATTTCTGATGTGATTGGCAACAGCAAATCCATCAGTATTGGGCAACATCACATCGAGCAGGCAAATATCA
>CAIWHI010000326.1 GCA_903912435.1 uncultured Bacteroidota bacterium
CAGGTAGATTCGGCAACATTATAACTGAATCTGGCAAACTAGCATTTACGTCTAAAAAACCTATTTCCCAATTTTCATTATCATATGAAATACAAATTGCTTTAGGCTTTAGAGTATTATATCGTTGCTTTAATATAGCGTTAATACCCCCTTTCCCATCTTCATCTAATAGCTCATAAACAATTTTGGACTTATCGGCGGGTTTGGTGGTGTACCCATTTTCCGCTATAAATTGCTCAGCCTTTTTTATAGCCATTTCCTTTGTTACGGTGGTATTTGTTTGGGATATAGCATACACATAACATAGCATTATTATTGCGACCAAACCAAAGACAGCTTTCCCGAATTTTACTCCCATTACCTTATGCGATTAAATATTTGAAGCGTATTGCTAAATGAAATTACGACAAAAAATGAAGTTTAAGCTATAGTCTTATGTAAATCAGTCGGCTTGTAAAAATCCTGAAAGGATGATATTATTGTAGCAAAATAGGCAAGAACCAACGAAAAACCCTGAAAGGGTGACATTATTGCGATACTAAATAAAATAATATCACCCTTTCAGGGTTCAACATCATCTACACTATCAATCTACAATAATATCATCCCTTCGGGATTTCCTAAGCTAGTGCGAGTATTTATTCTATCAAGTGACTTGATATCCACTAAACCCCGCTTTAACAATATTTTTTACAAAGACGGGCATTTATCCAACAATTGTTCCCAACCAGAGGGATAATACTTATGACCTTTGTGTTATCAAAGCAGAAGAACGAATGAAGAATTGGATAGGCAAATATAAATTGGAGATAGGGGGTTTGATTATAGGGGCAATTGCCGGATGGTGTTATTGGAATTTTGTAGGGTGTGCGTCCGGCAATTGCTTCATTACTTCAAGGCCTGTTAACAGTTCACTCTATGGTGCAATGATGTGCTACCTACTCTTTAGCATGTTTAAGAAAACACCACAAAAAGCAATTTAATTACTCAATAAATAAACAAAAATGAACACTTCAGAATTACTAAAATCGGCACAGACAGTAGTAGTGGATGTAAGGACACCAAGCGAATATATGGGAGGCCATGTAGCAGGCAGTATTAATATACCTTTGAATGAGGTTCCGGCCCGTGTAGACGAGTTTAAAGAGATGGGTAAGGTAGTATTGTGTTGTGCATCGGGTGGCAGAAGCGGACAGGCTACCATGTTCCTGCAGCAATATGGTATTGAATGTGTAAACGGCGGTTCATGGTTGGACGTAAATTATTTGAAAAACAATTAAGCAAATAAACAATGATAGAGACTTTAAAGAAATTATTCGGGATAGGGCCAAAAGTAAATTTGGGAGAAATAATAGCTAATGGTGCAGTAATAATTGATGTGCGCACCACAGCCGAATATGCAGGTGGCCACATGAAGGGGTCAATCAACATACCACTCAATGCACTCCAAAGCCAAATGGCAAAATTGAAAAAAGACAAACCTGTTATCACCTGCTGTGCATCGGGCATGCGTAGTGGCAGCGCAAGGTCCACCCTATTGTCGGCAGGTTTTAAGGAAGTATACAATGCGGGTAGTTGGTTCAACCTAAAAAAATACGAAAAATGAGCAACCTAATGTTACGGATTACCACCAACTGGCACCTGATGAGAATAATGAGGCTGGGCATAGGAATAATGATGCTAGTAATGGGATTTCAAAGTAAGGATTGGGCCCTGGGGCTGTTCAGTGGATTTTTCCTTTACCAGGCTATTACAGATACCGGTTGTTGTAGTTCTGCCGGTTGTAATACCCCACGCAGGGACTATAGCAGGCCACCCGTGCAGCAAACAAGTGATATAGTAACAGAATACGAGGAAATAAAATAAGTAATTATGGAAACGAAATCTTTTTCAGAATTAATAAACAGTGAAACCCCGGTATTGGTAGACTTCTCGGCTGAGTGGTGTGGCCCGTGCAAAATGATGGCACCCATACTGAAACAATTGAAGGACAGTGTAGGCGACAAGGCCAAAATCCTAAAAATTGATGTGGATAGGAACCCTGCATTGGCTGGAGCATACCAAATTTCAGGAGTACCTACCCTTATCCTTTTCCGCAATGGCAAGCCTATGTGGCGCCAAAGCGGGGTAGTTGCAGCCAATCACCTGAAAGGCATTATTGAGCAATATAGTTCATGATGCTTATCATAAATTAATTGCCGTTTTAAGACTAAAATTATGCCCAATATAATCAGGGCTTTGTACCTGCATGTCTTTAAAGCGGCGAAAACAAATCATTGTTCGTGGCGGGACAAATCCTTTCTGGAAATGAATGTTTACCAAAAGCATAGCCATAAAGCGCTTGCAGGTAGACAATACATAGGTTAGAACCTGATTATACTTTAATGATGTTTAATAATTTAAGCTACCTCAGCAATGGCTCAGGGATTGGCTTATCTAAAAAATGATTTATGAAATACATAATAGTAGGTGCAGTAGCAGGCGGGGCTAGTACGGCAGCTAGGCTGAGGAGGCTAGATGAACAGGCTGAAATAGTGATTTTTGAAAAGGGGGCTTATATATCTTATGCCAACTGTGGCCTACCCTACTATATAGGCGAGGTAATAAAAGACAGGAATAAACTATTTGTACAAACAGCATCAGCATTTAACAGGCGTTTCAATATAGATGTACGGGTATTGACAGAGGTAATAGCAATTGATGCTGCCAACAAAACTATAAAAGCACGTAACCAGGAAAGTGGTGAAGAATATCAGGAAACCTACGATAAACTGGTATTATCTCCTGGTGCTGAACCTCTTAGGCCACCATTGCCCGGCATCAATAATGAGGGCATCTTTACCCTGAGGAACGTGGTGGATACCGACTATATAAGCAATTACGTAAAAGGTAAAAAGGGTAAAAAAGCGGTAGTGATAGGCGGTGGCTTTATAGGCCTTGAAATGGCCGAAAACCTACATGGGCTTGGCATGGATGTGACCATAGTGGAAATGGGTAATCAGGTGATGGCACCAATGGATTTCCCGCTGGCTGCTATGGTACAACAGCATATAAGGTCGAAAGGTGTGCATCTGTTACTCAATAATGCAGTATCAGGTTTTGAAAGGGTTGATGGTCAATTGAAAGTATCATTGAAAAGTGGCAATACCCTTGAAGCTGATGTGGTTATACTATCAATAGGTGTAAAACCCGATACCAGATTGGCGGTTGGTGCAGGATTGAAAATTGGTGAAGCGAGGGGGATATGGGTAAATGAATACTTGCAAACTTCCGATCCTGATATTTATGCAGTAGGTGATGCTATTGAATTTGCTAACCCTATAACCGGGAAGGCAATGATTACCTATCTGGCAGGGCCGGCCAACAAGCAAGGCCGCATCTGTGCCAATAACATTTTACTCGGCAATGTGCAGCAATATAATGGCTCTATCAATACCGCCATTGTAAAGGTATTTGATATGACTGTAGGCACTGCCGGTTTGGCCTCAAAGCACTTGCAATTATCTGGGATTAAACATATTGTATCAACAATTCATAGCGGCTCTCATGCAGGTTATTATCCCGGTGCTATGCAAATGAGTATACAAATAGCTTTTAGTCCGGAAGATGGCAGATTGCTAAGTGCTCAGGTAGCGGGGTATGATGGCGCAGACAAAAGGCTGGATGTACTGGCATCTGTAATCAAAAGGAATGGTACAATTTATGACCTTGCCGAATTTGAACATGCCTATGCCCCACCCTTCTCATCGGCCAAAGACCCGGTAAATATGGTAGGGTTTGTTGCCGAAAATATTTTGCAAAAACGTATGATTCCGTTTTACTGGAATGAATTGAAAGACAGTGTAGGCCAAGACGACATCCTCCTTGATGTGAGAACACCTGCTGAATATAAGCTAGGTTTTATACCCGGTTCGGTACACCTCCCTATTGATGAGTTGAGGGGAAGACTCGCTGAATTACCAAAAGACAAGACTATTTATTTATATTGCGAGGTGGGACAGAGGGGCTATCTGGCGCAGCAAATATTGAAACAAAACGGCTATAACCAGGTTTACAATCTTTCAGGTGGATATAGATTATGGAAAAGCTGCAATGACGAATCAGCAGCATAAAATGAAAATTATGAGGTATTTAATTTTAGTAGTGTTTTGCGCCACTTTGGTGAATATGGCATCTTGCCAAAGTAACAGCACTAAAACACAAAAAGAAGCAAGCGCAAATGTTGCAGCACTAAGCACTATTCCGGCTGATGAATTTGATAAAAAACTCAATAGCCTGGCTGGAGTGCAACTGGTAGACGTGCGGACACCAGGCGAATATGCGAGTGGACACATCAAAAATGCACAAAATATCAATATACATGATGATGCATTTGATAAAACGGTTGCCACACTCGACAAAACAAAGCCGGTAATGGTGTATTGCAAGGCCGGTAGCCGCAGTGCTGCCGCAGCCGAAAAGCTACAGGCAATGGGTTTTAAGGAAATCTATAACCTGGATGGTGGTATTATGAAATGGGAAAGTGCAGGCAAACCTACACAGGCAGGAGCTAATGTTCCCGCCAAAAAGGGAATGAATAGTGCTGACTTTACCAAACTGGTGACCCAAGTCAACTATGTGCTGGTAGACTATAATGCCCAATGGTGCGCACCATGCAAAAAAATGTTGCCCATGCTTGAGGCAATGGCAGCAAAGAAAAAAGACAAAATGACCCTGTTTAAAATTGATGCAGATGAAAATAAAGACCTGCTCAAAGAGAAAAACATTAGCTCTATACCCTACCTCGAATTGTATAAGGATGGGAAATTAGTATGGTCGCACAATGGGGAAATAGAGGAAGGAGACTTATTGAAGGAAACGAAATTGTAGGGCTTTTATTGATTTCCTCGTAATTCCCTCACTTCAAAACGAATCTTTGTTGTGGTATGTCGCCCATGCAGGGATCAATGCACTAGCCATCACGGCTACCCAGGGCGTTGCTCTGGGCTAGGGTATTTTGCCCTTTCGGGGCGTTTCAATGTTGAAATTACAATTTCAATAATAAAATAAGTTTGGTCTAATGCCAGATCCTTAACCTAATGGCATTGCCTGCAAGGGCTCAATATATCAGCCCAAGGCAACGCCCTGGGGAATTGATTTATAAAATTCAAAAGCCCTGCAAGGGCGACATAAAATAGGTCACAAAACATAAACACCTTTTCGCCAACCAAATGGCTTTGACGATTCAGGCAAGAACGAATCCCTTCTCTAGTCCCGATATTCCAATACAAATTGCTTCCATGTCTTGGTATTATCATATAATGGCTGATTAGGATTTTCACTTGGTGCACGTGATGCCCCCTTCCCTTGGCCACCCCGGCCCTGCATGCTATTATGCATACCGCCACCGGCCATACCTTCATTCATACCACCATTCACATTTTCATTTTTTGCACCCGGGTTCTTGAATGCTTTTACCGCAAAGCATACGCTTATTGGCTTACCTTTATCTTGTGCTGTTATCTTAGATTTCCCATAGATCGCTTTAAAGGGCACTACAGCCTCCCATACCAGCTCTTTATACTCGTCTATACTTACGTATACTTTAATGCCGCAAGGGCTAGATTGCGATACCAGAAACCCACCATTGCAATTAATAAATCCATCCAGCGAAAACTGATTAGTTTCCATAGCGCTTTTCTTCAGTTTTTCTTCAAATCCCTTACCATTACGCATCACACCTCCACCGGGCATATGTTTTGCCTCCTCCTTTTTGGGGGCAGGTAGTAGGTCATTATCATTCTGCAAGGGGAAATTGATATGGAAAGACGCATCCTTATGTCCTGAAGTATCGATTGAAACTATCATACCCTGCTTCAATATTTTCATCTGGGTCCTTTCGTCACCAGTTTCCATGGTAATGTAGAGATTCTCCTTATCGTTTGATGTTGCATAGGCCACAAGGGCCTTAGCATCATAGTTGGGATAAGGCGATGGCCAATCCTTACTGTCACCGTCTATCACAATAGGCGTCGATTGCCAGGTACCCGGCATCAGCTTGCTTTTACTATGTTTTGAACTACTACATGAAATGGCAACTAAAGTAGATAGTGCCAGTAAGAAAAATGATTTTGCTTGCATACCTTGAAATGATGCACAAAGTAACGAATTATGAAGCAATCAAATGAGTGGTGGGTAAATTTTAGCTTATTGACTGGTTAATCATGGGATTAAGGCTTACCATCTATCCCCGAAGCTATGATGGTTTCACCTTCACCATTCCACTCCAAAATGAAATTGTTACGGCCTGTACCGGTAAGAATGGATAGATAGCGTTGCTGTATCAGTTCAAGCATAGCCAGAAAGGTAAATATGGCATGTATCCTATTCTGGCAATGGTCGAAAAGGGCCTCAAAAGAAATCCGCTTTTGCTCCTTCATATGCTCAATAAGGAAGGCCCTTTGGCCCTCAAGACTATAATTGTACTTTACCACCACATGCTGTGGCTTATTCATCCGCTCATTAAATCGCTTAATGACCCTTTCATAAGCCTGCAATAGCTTGAACGAGGTAATGGTCTGCATCTCGGTACCCTCGGAATAAGATTCGGTAAGGGTACTCATTTCAGTACGCACATTACCCCTCTTTTGTATTTTCAATCTATCAGCCTCCAAAGTTGCCATTACCTCCGATGCTTCTTTGAATCGCTTGTACTCCAGTATCTTATCTACCAGTTCTTGCCTGGGGTCTATTTCTTTACCTGTCACATCCACCTCCCTTCGGGGCAATAACATCTTGGCCTTAATGCGCATCAGAGTTGATACAAATAGTATAAACTCGCTGGCCAGTTCAATATTCAGCTTCTCAAGGGTATGTATATAGGCCAGGAACTCGTTGGTTATTTTCGCTATGGGTATATTGTAAATATCCAGCTCGTCCCGCTCTATGAAGAATAGAAGCAGGTCGAATGGTCCTTCAAACTGAGGTAGTTTTATTTGGTAACTTGAGGTCAAAAGTAAAAATTCAAAATTCAAAAAACTGCATTACTGAATTTATTTGGGTCAAAAATAGGCTTTATTATGGGATTTTGAATTGTCGATGTAAGCTAAAATGATAGGTTCATTAAATGTCCTTAATCCCTTTGTTCATTGTATTTGTAAACCCGGAAGGTTGATATCATTATATAACAACATGTAGTATATTTGTAAAACCCTGAAAGGGTGATATTATTTCACCATATAGCAAGCCATAATGTCACCCTTTCAGGGTTTACCAAATTTTCTTTTCCATTTTCTACAATAATATCAACCCTTCGGGTTTTCAAATTGCAATCGTTTTATCTATTCTATTTAACCAGCTGATAGTCCTCAATTACCAATTCTCCATCGGTGGCCATTTTCAGCCTTTGGTGCAGGGCGGCAGTAAATACATTGCCCATTTTTAGACCAGGAAAATGTGTTTTCATATCAGGGTATACCTTCCGAGTATCATTTAATGTATACATAAATCTTACAGTGACGGCTTCACCTTCATTTACACTCATGGTAAATGAACCTCCCTTATTGTAAACAGCAATTATTTCTATCAGTGCCCGGCAATGATGTATGGCACATACCGTACCACTATCACTGTTTTCATATGGAAGGATGGCTTTCACCCTACCTTTAACAGAGCACGACATAGAATTGTCTGCCTTAGATGCAGTTGATGCTTGATGCTTCGTTTGCGGATGCAATGTACTACATCCCGAAAAAATAAGTACCAGTGCAAGACTCAACAAAAACTTAAACATAATTATTGTTTTTAGCTAAAAAATCACTTCAATTTTAAACATTTCAACATCCTCGAAATTCAGAATTTCGCCCTAATCTAATTACCAAAAATTAGTTCAAAAAACTGACTTAAATGATAAAAAAAATCTCATTAATAGCTCGTTAAAATTCCACACGCTAATTTCCGATTTTAGATGTAGAAACTCCTGTTTGAGGTTTTATTTATCCACATTCAGCTAAAAACTTAACATGGCCTATTGTGCTAAATGTGATTTTTGTGTTACCTTTATGACAAGGTTATATTCTTAATTAAATGCTCATTTCTTTAATCAAATATAACAATAAACCCTACTAAGCCGTTATTGTAATTTTAAGATTACGAATGTAATACTCCAAACCTTGGTATATGAGCAGCATAGATAATAATAAACCTAAAGCAAAGGAAAAGAATCCTGTAAATGCCTTATTCAATACAATCATTTGTAAAATCAAAGCATTATTCAAACCTGAAGAGGTTGAAGTTACCTTTGAACGTAAAGGCAACAATATCATTTACCATTATACCGTGGTTGAACAAAAACAAGTAGCATAATATTGTAAGTGTTAAGCTTTCTTCTATTTACAATACCACCGGTATTGATTAATATCTATTTTATTTCTTAGAGCTTATTGATTGAATTGCATAACCTTTAAATCATCAATTGATAATTCCTTATCCCCTTCTGCATTCCAAAACCATATACTTACTGAGTCGTAATGTACTTTAGGTAGTTTCATATCCAGCGACAGTTGTTTGCTTTCATTACTGCTCATAGTACGCTCCACCCTTATCATATTTTCCTTTACTATTCTATCATTTCCCGTTTTGTTTTTATCTATTAGCCGCACCACCATCTGTGGCATTTTCCATAAGTCCCACTCCTTTTCTTTGCAATAAAAATTAGCCTGAACCCTTATCCATTGCGCACCACCACTAAATGCAAATACAGAACTTGGACTTACCTGATGATTTTTATTGATAACTAGTGATTTAGAACCATTAAGCCCCATATTACCAATAAAAGCACCGGTATCTTTTTCAAAGTCGTTTTGATAGATAATTTTCGATTCCTTAGGTTCACCCTCATACAATTGGGTAACATCTCTTAGGGCTATGGTGCTTTCAGGGGCACTCCAGCGGCCCACCACCCGCAAATAATAAGGCTTGGTCATACAGTCTGCATCATAGAGGTTTCCCCTGTGGTATTGCCAGGTAATCCAGATATTGAGATAAGTAAACAAGAGTGCAAATAGGGTAAATAATATTACTCTGGGTCTTGTGGATAATACCCATTGCACCAGGGATGCCATTGGGAACAGCAGTATTGGATAACTCTGCACCATTGCCCTACCACCATACCAATAAATATCCCACGAAAAAACGATATAGTAGTTAATCAAGAAAAAGGCCAGAATGGCTAATTTATTGCTGCCCTTGAACAGGAAGGGCAATATGCCAATAAAAGCCAAAACCATCATAGGGGTATATATCAACCATCCCGACCTAAAACCAAGGGTATATAAAACGGGATGTGGATGTAAGAATGAAAAACTCTGTCCACCATAACTATATACCAGCCAATGGCCGGATACATACTTCCAATATATAAGCTGTATAGATATAATACACCCGGCACAAATGCCGGCAACAAGCAGTGGCTTAATTTGTTTTATCAATAAGATAATTTGATTTTGAATTGCCTTTGGCGATATTGACTCCAGTCCCCATAATAATGGTATAAGGCAGGAAATAATATCTGTAGGGCGTGTAAGGGTAGCCAAGCCCACAAGCAACCCTATCCTGATGGCGTACTTGAGTTGGAAAGTCTGGTAAAAATAACGGGTATTGAGTAGTAGGAAAACATACAGGGTAAATAACCAGCAATGCGACATGCCATTATCTACCGATGAATAATTGAGATAATTAGTACCAACTACCAGTAGCAAAATAACAATGGCCACCACCTTATCGGTATAATAATTGAGCAAGAGCTTTCGTAGGTACCAAAGGCCAATTATAGAGATTAAAAAGCCCCCAAATTGTATCGCAAACTGATAGGGAGCAGAAAAACCATCTGCCGGGAATCCTAATGGATGTGCCAATAAATGGGCAACCGCAAAAAAGGGCAAATACATAGTAGCCATACCCGATGAATACTTCATCACATAATGGCCATTATCCAGCTTCATTGCCTGCTGGAAATCGCCATTGGTAGGCGAATATTTCTTCATTACCGAATCCTCAAACGCCTGGTGCTTTAAGTCGTGGTAAATGAACAGAGAAGGGAGGTACCAGTAATAACCCGATACATCCCACGATATTGAAGCCTCGCCTGTAGCCTTAGTCCACCGGGGATAGAAGAAAAATGATGTGTAACACATCAATATAACAGAGATAATATATGCATACTTCGAAAGCATGCAGGCAAAGTAATAACAATTCCTGAAATCAGGAATGTTCAAAAGAA
>CAIWHI010000327.1 GCA_903912435.1 uncultured Bacteroidota bacterium
GGATTATGAACCGCATAGAGCATCCTATAAATCTGGAAGGGGAGAAAGTGAAATTAGTTCCGCTGGATAGCAGCCATTTTCCGGCCATGTTAGAAATTAGTAAGGACAGTCGTATTTGGGAATACTATTCGGCAAATGGTGGTAACCCCGACCGCCTATTGCTCCACCTAAAAAGTGCGGTTCTAAAAAGGGCAACGCTTGAGCAATATGCATTTACCGTTATTGACAAACCAAGTGGCCAAATTATAGGTAGTACTATGCTGTATAATTTTAGTTGGGACAATAGTAAATTAGAAATCGGCTGGACCTGGAGCAACCCTGCCTTTTGGCGCACTGGTCACAACAGGGAATGCAAGCTGCTATTGCTCACGTATTGTTTCGAAACGCTGGGTGCTATCAGGGTGCAATTCCTAACTGATGAAATTAATACACGTAGCCGACATGCCCTGGAGGGTATGGGGTGCACTATGGAGGGTATACTGAGGAATGAGCGTATAAAAGACAATGGTGGCTATAGAAATTCAGTTGTGTTTAGCGTAATAGATAGTGAATGGCCTGAGGTGAAGCAAAAACTGGCAGCGCAGATTTATAACAAATAAATTGGTCTTCCAGTTTTTATTTGCCTTAATAAAATACAATATATCCACCATCGGTTCGTTCTTAACCAATGAAAATATGGATTTTATGTCTTCTCCTATTTTTACCCAAACTTACAATTGGGCAGGACAGCACTGTACTTAAAGTCCATTTCTTATATGGATCAAAACCCTACCGGCATTTCGGGCATAGCGAATACCGTTCCTTCGGTGGAATTCATGGTGGGCATGTAGGAATAGAACTTAGAGAGGATAAAATCATTAATTTTATACCTAGTGGCAGGCTACACTGGTATTCCAGGCACTACAAAAAGCACAGCAAATACGAGATTGATAACTGGGAGTCTTTTTATGCTATTATGGGCGGTAATCCCAAAGAGGTAAAGAAAGCCATTGTTTACATACCCATAAGCGATTCGCAGGCACGTAATTTTGAGAATATTACTACCACTTATCTTGACGAAACACCTTATGATTATGCCTTCCTGGGTATGCGTTGTGGGGCTGCGGGCTATGTTTTGTTGGGCAGGGTAGGACTAATGAAACCCCATTCAAATTGCGTTACCAGCAAAAAAATCTTCTACCCTAAAAAACTAAGAAATAGATTATTCAAAATGGCTTTGGCTAACCATTGGAAAGTGGAACTCACCAATGGCTCTGTAACCAGAAGGTGGGAGAAGGATTAGTACCATTCCTACTAATGAGAATTATTCATTACAACGTTCATGCTCCCTTATTCCACCTTCATTTACAATCCCTTGGATATCACAAAAATTATTTTCCTCACATCATTTTCATAATATTGAATCCACAAAATTTGAAATCAACCTTATAATTCATAACTTCGCCCCCAAATTCAAAAATTATACTTCAATAATTAAATCTTTCGCAGAAAAATGCCGTATCTATTTACATCAGAATCAGTGTCAGAAGGACATCCCGATAAGGTCGCAGACCAGATATCAGACGCGCTTGTTGATAATTTCCTTGCGTGGGACCCACAGTCTAAAATCGCTTGTGAAACCCTGGTTACTACCGGTCAGGTTATTCTTGCAGGTGAAGTAAAATGCAATACATATATTGATGTTCAGACTATTGCCCGTGAGGTAATAGCACGTATTGGTTATACCAAGAGCGA
>CAIWHI010000328.1 GCA_903912435.1 uncultured Bacteroidota bacterium
CAAGGCGGAAGAAAAAGGCTTGTCGTTAGTGACGCATGTTGACTCACGAATTGGTGACATACTGGTTGGTGACCCATACAGGCTCAATCAGGTATTGATTAATCTGGGTGGGAATGCCATTAAGTTTACACCAAAGGGTGGCGTGGAGATTAAGATTGACCTCGTAAGTGAAGAATTCACTAAAGTAAAAGTGAAATTCTCGGTTATTGATACTGGAATAGGTATAGCCAGTGATAAGTTGAATTCGTTATTTGAAAATTTCAGGCAGTTGAATACTTCTGATGCCCGCAAATTTGGGGGTACTGGTTTAGGATTGTCTATTTCAAAACATTTGGTTGAGCTACAGGGTGGTAAGATAGAAGTGGAAAGTGTGGAAGGGCAGGGAGCTACTTTTTCATTTATTCTAAATTATACCCGAGGACAGGAAGCCAGGTTTAGAGAACAAAATATTATAGACCATAATACCGATGGCACCGAACTAAATGGCTTAAGGATATTGCTTGCTGATGATAATGAATACAACAGGCTTGTTGTTACCGAGACACTCAAACTAAAAGCCGTCCTTACAATAGATGAAGCACTTAATGGCCGCCAGGCTGTGGAGATGATGGTGAAGGGCAACTATGATGTGGTATTAATGGATGTGCAGATGCCTGAAATGAATGGTTTTGAGGCAGCTAAATACATTCGTGAAAAACTACCCGCACCCATAAACAAAACCCCCATCATAGCCTTAACTGCCAGTCTGCTAAGAGCTGATATTGACATGTGCTACCAAAATGGTATGAATACCTACATCCCTAAACCTTTTAAAACCTGGCAATTATTTAAAACCATAGCAGACCAAACCGGAAGGAAGGGTAAGGCAGTTCCCAAGTCTATACATATTCTTACTGTTGAGGATGCAATTGCTACCCATGTGAAGCATACAGAAGTGCCTACACATGCAAAAACAGAACCCACCCAACCAGAAATATCTGCCACGCCTGAAATAGCAAGCGCACAAGAAAAGATTTCCACCCAGCCAATTGCCATATGGACTGACATGACCTACCTGACCAAATTTTGTGAAGGCGATGAAAAGCGCATGAGGAAGTACATAAGTGTTTTCCGTAATTCGGTGCCTACTATGGATGAGAAATTGAAAAAGGCACTGACTGATAAAGACCTGATAGAAATAGCCCTACAAGTGCACGGTTTTAAGCCCAAATGGATGATGATGGGCATGAAACAAACATCTGAACTAGGCCAAAAAATTGATTACCTATGCAAGAATGGGGGAAGCTTTGAAAATATTTCAGAATCCGTATCAAGTCTACTACAGCAGAATGAAGTGGCAGCAAAGGAGTTGGAGGTGTTTTAGGAGTAGAAAGTATTTAGTAGAAAGTAGAAAGTAGAAAGTAGAATGACGTTCGGGGGTATATAGTAGATAGACATTATTTGGATTAGTCAAAAAGCAAAAGTATTATATAAAAGATTGACTATTAAATAGTAGCCCTGGCCTTTAGGCCGGGGATTAGGAATAATTTAGATTTGGCTTTAGCCAAAATTACTTCGGTTATTCAATTCAAGTTATCAGTGTTTCACTTGCAAACCACAAAAGCATACAAAACGATAAAACCCATCCGAAGATGGGTTTTATCGTTTTAAAATATCAAAATACGTCTTTCGACTTTCCATTTTCGTCTTACGACTTAATAAAATACGTCTTTCGTCTTTCTACTTTTATCTTACGACTAAAAAAGATACGTCTTTCGACTTTCTACTTTTGTCTTTCTACTTATGCGAAGCAGCAGCGAAATTAGCCCTAATCACATTCAATGCTCCACCAGACCTGAACCACTCAATTTGTTGTTCGTTGTAGGTTTGGTTTACTTTGAAGTCTTCCTTGGTTCCGTCAGCGTGATTCAAAACTACAGTTAATTGTACGCCTTCAGTAAAGGTAGTAAGACCTAAAATGTCGATGCTGTCGTCTTCTTTGATTTTATCATAATCAGCCTTGTCTGCAAAGGTTATTGCCAGCATACCTTGTTTCTTTAGGTTGGTTTCGTGGATACGGGCAAAGCTCTTAACCAGGATTACCTGAACACCCAG
>CAIWHI010000329.1 GCA_903912435.1 uncultured Bacteroidota bacterium
GACCCTTAAATAAGTGCCGTTTTCTAATAACCTTAATAATTTAGGTTGCAAATCGAGTGGCATCTCCCCAATCTCATCAAGGAATAATGTACCTCCCCTGGCTTCTTCTACAAGTCCCTTTTTATCCTTGTTAGCACCGGTAAATGCACCCGACTTATGACCAAACAGTTCACTTTCCAACAAATCTTTGCTAAAAGCACTACAGTTGAGGGCTACGAAAGACTGGTTGGCCCTGGCACTATTGTAATGTATAGCTTGCGCAAATACCTCTTTACCTGTCCCTGTTTCACCTGTAAGTAACACCGGGGCATCGGTTGGGGCAACTTTTTTGGCTAATTGAACTGCATTTTGAATCAGGTTGCTATTACCAATGATAATATCGAAATTAAACTGGTTGCCTAGTTCCTTTTCAAGGCGTTTCACCCTGTTCTCCAATGCCACTTTTTCCGATGCCCGACTGAGGATGGGGATTATTTTATCATTATCGTCCCCCTTCACCAGATAATCGAATGCCCCATTTTTTATGGCTTGTACACCATCATATATATTGCCGTATGCGGTAAGTAGGATTACCTCTATGGCAGGGTATTTAGCTTTGAGCGACTTTACAAAATCAACGCCATTACCATCAGTAAGTTTCACATCGCACAAAACAATATCAATAATTTGTGTTTCCAGAATCTTATTGGCACCAGCCAGGGTGCCAATATCGGTAACCTTATAACCCTCAAGGGAAATAATGCGTTTGAGCAGTGACCTCAGCTTCTCTTCATCATCAATTAGTAGAATATTTACCACAGCGTCTGGTATTGAACTTTTGGCAAAGCTATAATAATTCTAGCCTTAACTATTGATTTTAGTGGGGTGTAAAGGGAATTCAATAAATAGCGATGTAAAATTAACAATACAAATATGTTATCCAATTTTTAAAAACTGAATCAATAATGGATTTTATTTCATATCTTCGCTCAAACGTTAAGGTTTCAGGCAAAGGGTCTGGAATTCATAAAAACGAAGGTTCTTCACTTATATAATTAGTCTATGTCTGATTTAAATGATGTTTTTTCAAAAATCAAAAACTATTGCCAAAATGCCCCTTCCAATGGATTTGTATGTTATGAATCAATTTGTAAGGATGCTAAAATAACCAGGGCAGAATTAAAGGAACACCTTGTAAGCCTTAAGAAAATGAAATTAATAAACTACTCAGCTACCGGCACCTGTTTTCTATCGGTTACAAAATTAGGTAGCGAAGCCAAGCATATTCCTGTCGGCTAGCGTTTATCAACTTTTAACGTACTCCTCAATATTTGCCTGATACTACATCTCTGTGTGGTATCAGGATTTTGAGTTTTGGGAAGGGTGAGCATTTTTTACTTACAAATTATTTAATTATTCCTTTTGCAATCTTAATGTTTTTGTGTTTCCCTTTTTATCAATGACCATTACTACATATATACTTTCTGGTAGGCTAGCTATATTGATGAGCTGATTATTAGTAGTTATGTATTGATGATAAACAACTTGGCCTAGTAGGTTAAATATTTCAAAAATGCCCCCTTCTGCTCCCTCAATAGTCAATTCATCATGCATAGGATTGGGATAAACCAATATATCATCAGCATAGCTTAATGTTTGTACTGCAAGTTTAGGATTATAAACCTTTCTAATACGGGCATTGCTAAAGTCTGCAATATACATTGTCCCAAAACTGTCTAAAAAAACATCATCAGGCTGCAATTTTGCGTCTGTTGCGGGGCCGTTATCACCTGAAAAGCCGAGGGTACCACAACCTACTAATGTGCTAATTATTCCTGTTACTCCGTCTATCTTTCTAACTATTCCATTTCCACCTTCTACAATCAGAATGTCATTTAGCGGAGTAATAAATATCCCATATGGATAACTCACTTCAGCATGAATCGCCAATCCTCCATCACCAGTATAACTCGCAATCCCATTACCAGCTATAGTCTTTATAATACCAGTGATAGCATCTACTTTACGGATGACATGTGCATGTCCGTCACTTATAATAACATTACCTGAACTATCAATTCCAATATCACCAGGAGTATTAAGTTGAGCATCAGTTGCAAGTCCATTATCGCCAGAATATCCCAATGTGCCATTTCCTGCAATAGTTGAAATTATATTGGCTGTTGATATTTTACGGACAGAATGACTTTCAATATCACCAAAATATAGATTACCAAATTTATCTATTGTTAATCCAGCTGGCACCGAAATTTCAGCATTGGTTGCCAAACCTCCATCACCTGAATTACCCGCAGTGCCAACACCAGCAAAAGTTGTAATTATTCCTGTTGACATTATTATCTTCCTAATCCGATGGTTACCTGCATCAGCAATATATAAATTACCTACGGTATCAATACAAACAGCATCTGGTAACCGAATTTTGGCATTTATAGCAGGTCCGTTATCACCAGAAAACCCTGCGCTATCACTACCTACTACGGTAGTAATTATCCCGGTAGAAAGTACAATTTTCCTAACTCTGTTATTTCCAGCATCAGCAATATATAGAATACCTAATTTATCTAAACATAATTGGTCTGGGTGATTAAATTCAGCTCTAGTTGCAGGGCCACCATCACAACAATAACCAACAGTATCATTACCTGCTATGGTAGTGATGAAATCAACCTGTGCCTGCAAATTAATGCAGGCACAGGTGAAAATCAGAATTATAAGCCCACTTTTCATTCTACAACAAATTTAATATTAATTGTCCTTATTATGGTATCAGGATTTTAAGTTTAAGGCAA
>CAIWHI010000330.1 GCA_903912435.1 uncultured Bacteroidota bacterium
AATACATGTAATGAATCAATTCTACCCAAAATGAAAGACCTGAAAAATATATTAATACCATTAGGGAATCTACAAAAAAAAAACCTATATATATTATTAACTGGTGAAATCATATTGGGATTATTGGCATGGCAATTGGGTGGGGGAGGATTATTGCCTACCCCGGTTAAGGTGCTGGGTTCAATGTCATCAATCCTTTCAGATACCAACTTTTACGAGAATTTCTTTTCTACTTTAGGATTGGTATTGCAGGCTATGGGCATTTCTATAGTAATAGCAATGATGTTATCTTACCTGTACCTGATACCCTTGTTTGCACCAATTACGCGTTTCGTAATGAAGTGCCGTTATCTTACCATTACGGGTTTGTTTTTCTTGTTTACCCTACTTACCAGCAATGGCCATAGCCTCAAGATAAGCTTGCTCATTTTCGGTATTGTGCCTTTCTTTGTTACTTCTCTGGTTAGTATAATTAGAGACATCAACACACAGGAATTTGACCTGTGCAAATCATTGAGAATGAACAATTGGCAGGCATGGTGGGAGGTAATAATACTAGGTCGGCTTGATCAGGTTTTCGAAGTAATGCGCCAAAACTTCGCCATTTCCTGGATAATGATAACCACTGTTGAAGGGCTAAATATGTCAGAGGGCGGACTTGGCACTATGCTCATTAAGTCTAATAAATACCTCGACCTTAGTAAAGTATTTGGCATCCTCGTGGTTATCTTTTTGATTGGGGTTTTGGCCGATTATCTTTTAGCCTTATTGAGAACCTGGTTTTTCCCCTATACACGTTTTAATGTTCGCAGCTAATGAATACTTATAAAAAGGAAGGACTGTTGTTAAAGGCAACCAATATCAATCTGAAGTACGATACCAGACAAATTCTAAGAGACGTAAACTTTGAGATATTTGATGTTGTTAGGCCAAACATATTGCAGGGGCAGGTTGTATCATTAATAGGAAGAAGTGGAATAGGTAAAACACAGTTATTCAGGATATTAGCAGGATTAATAGAACCTACCTCGGGAACTGTAACTATTGGCCTGGACCAGAAGCCAGTGAAACCAGGTGAAGTAGGTGTGATACCCCAAAACTATATACTGTTTAACCACCGTACAATTTATAATAATCTCCGGATTGGATTGTCTAATTGTGGTAAGCCGGTATCCGATAAGGAAGCCGAGGATATCATTGGTAATTATGCCAAAAAATTTGAACTACAGGACCACCTCAAAAAATTCCCGGCACAATTATCAGGGGGGCAAAGGCAGAGGGTGAGTATTATCCAGCAGGTGCTTACAGGTAATAAATTCATTTTATTAGATGAGCCCTTCTCTGGTCTTGATCCGGTAATGAAAGACAAGGTTGATGAATTATTATTGCAAATAAGCAATATGAATGAGGAGAATACCTTAATAATTGTAAGCCATGACATAATAAATACCTTAGCCCTAAGCGATACAGCTTTTATACTGGCAGGCGAAAAAGGCAAGGAAGGAGCTACTATTACTGAAGTTATTGACCTTATGGACCTGGGATTTGCCTGGAACCCACATATCAAAGCCGACCATCATTTCCAGGATTTAGTAATTGATATTAAGAGTAAGATTTAGCTGTATTAAAAAAAATCATCAGATGCTTTGACGAACTACCAGCACCTGATGACATTTTTAAGATTAGACAAATTGCCATGGATTAATATTAATTTGCAATAAGAAACGCAATAAATAATAGCCCTTCGTTATATACAACGCTTTGGCAAACGAAAGATCCCATTTCATTAGCCACATTATTAATTATGTCTTG